>NZ_LWER01000448.1:0-73062 GCF_001634775.1 Sulfitobacter sp. HI0027 | reverse complement strand
CCGGATTCACCGACGATGGCAAAGGTCTCTCCGCGGCGCACGTCGAAGGAGACACCATCGACCGCCTTGACCGTGGCCCCTTTCGCCAAGCCACCGCCCGAGGTCTTGAAATGTTTCTTTAGCCCGCGCGCGGTCAGGATCTTGTCGGTCATGCGCTCTGCTCCAGATGGGTCTCTAGCGGGGCGAAATGGCAGGCGACGGCGTGGCCACCTTCCAGCGGCGCAAGCGGCGGTTCCTTGGCGCAGATGGGCTGGGCGAAAGGGCAGCGCGTGGCAAAACGGCAGCCTTCGGGCATGTTCTGCGTCGTGGGCACCATGCCCGGCACGGTGGCCAAACGCCAGCGCGGACCGCTCAACTGCGGGATCGAGGACATGAGGCCAATCGTGTAGGGGTGCTGCGGGTCGTTGAAAATGCGCTCCGCCGGGCCGGTCTCAACAATCGTGCCCGCGTACATGACGGCCACGGTATCGGCGATTTCGGCCACGACGCCGAGGTCGTGGGTGATCATGATCGTGCCCATGTCGGTCTCGGCCTGAAGGTCGCGGATCAACTCAAGGATTTGTGCCTGAATGGTCACGTCGAGCGCGGTTGTAGGCTCATCGGCGATCAGTAGCGCGGGGTCGTTCACCAGCGCCATGGCGATCATCACCCGCTGGCGCATCCCGCCCGAGAGTTGATGCGGATAGTCACGCATCCGCTTTTCCGCCGCCGGAATGCCGACCCGCTTGAGGATCGCCAGCGCCTTTTCCTCGGCCTCGGACTTGCTGGCGTTGCTATGGGCAAGCACGGCTTCGGTGATCTGGTCGCCAATGCGGAACGCGGGGTTGAGCGAGGTCATCGGCTCCTGGAAGATCATGGTCATCCGACTGCCGCGTAGTTTGCGCATGGCTGTGTGGTCGGCAAGGTCGAGCTTTTGCCCCTCGAAAACCATCTCGCCCGATCTGATCGTCGCAGCGCCTTCAGGTAGCAGCCCCATCATCGCCAAGGAGGTCACGCTTTTGCCGCACCCACTTTCCCCGACAACGCAAAGCGTCTTGCCCGGATGGACCGTGAAATTCACGTGGTTGATCTGGTCGCTCGGCGCACCGCGAAAGCGCAGGCTGAAGTCGCGCACTTCGAGCAAAACCTTGTCTGGGTCGGTGTTGAGGCCGATGTCAGGGCTGGGCAATGGACCGCTTTCTTGAACCAATATAAGATTGGTCGAGTATGCGGTTGCAAGTTTCTCGCTGTCAATCCGGCGATTTTAATTTTTGGGAAAGCCTTTTTCGGTCAATCTATTGCGACAGAAATTGCCTGCCGTATCAACGGCGATGCTTGATTTTTGAGCGGTCTGTGAAGGTCTGTTGGGAGGCTTGATTGCCAAGGATGGCGTTTGGTGAGATTGCGGACGGTATTTAAGAAAGGATGAATTGAAGGGGGCGGGCGCGCATTCGGTGGGGCCGCGCTATTGTAGGGCGGTCGATTTGTTGCTTTATCGAGGGGGAGCCAAGAATTTCGAAAGGGCGGCATCCCCGCATGACCAGCAAACCTAAAACGGCGGAACGCAAGCGCGGGTCCGGGGCGCAATTTGTCTATTCTATCCTGCGGGATGAGATTCTTGATTTGACCCTGCTGCCCGGCAGCCCGATCGACGAGATTCGGCTATCCGAGCGTCTTTCGATGTCGCGCACGCCGATCCGTGAGGCATTGGTGCGGCTGGCGAGCGAGGGATTGGTGACCACGTTGCCCAACCGTTCGACCGTGGTGGCGAATATCGACTTCATGAACCTGCATACCTTCTTTGACGCGATGACGTTGATGTACCGTGTCACCACGCGGCTGGCGGCGCAGTTTCATACCCCGGCCGATATGGCGAAGATCCGCGCGCGACAGGCAGAGTTTGCCAAGGCCGTATCGGCGCAGGACGCGCTGTCGATGATCGCCACGAACCGTGAGTTTCATGCCGAGATCGCGCGGGCGGGGCGCAACCCTTATTACGAATCGCTTTGTTTGCGCTTGTTGGATGAGGGGCGCCGTTTGCTGCGGATGTATTACCAATCCTTCGACGATCAGCTTCCCAGTGAGTATGTCCAAGAGCATGAGGATTTGATCGCGGCCATCGAGGCGCGCGATATCGGGCGCGCGGATTCTTTGGCGGAGACACATGCGGATCAGATTGTACGGCAGATTCAGGGGCTGATTTCGCGGGATCGGCGGCAGCATATCGAACTATAACAACAGGTAAATGCGTGGTTTTTGCGCGCGCAGAAAGCTTGCGGCGATTTTATGTCGACAAATAAAATACAATAGCTAAGATGCAGCCAATCCCGGCAATATCGCAGCCGGATTCTATGAATGGAGAGACAAATGACCCCTTCGATTTTTTCCGGCTGCATCCCGGCCCTGATGACCCCCTGCACGGCAGACCGGAAACCTGATTTCGACGCGCTGGTGCGCATGGGCAAAAAGCTGATCGCCGATGGTATGAGCGCGGTTGTCTACTGCGGCTCCATGGGCGATTGGCCTTTGCTGACCGATGCAGAGCGGATGGAGGGCGTTGAGCGTTTGGTTGATGCGGGTGTGCCGGTCGTTGTTGGCACGGGTGCCGTGAATACAAAGCTTGCCGCCGAACATGCGGCCCATGCGCAAAGGGTCGGCGCGAAGGGGTTGATGTTGATCCCACGCATCCTGTCGCGCGGCACGTCGGTTGCGGCGCAGAAGGATCACTTCAAAACCGTTTTGTCGGCCGCGCCAGAACTTCCTGCCGTGATTTACAACAGCCCCTATTACGGCTTCGCCACCCGCGCCGATCTGTTCTTTGCCCTGCGGGCCGAGCATTCGAACCTCGTGGGTTTCAAAGAGTTCGGCGGTGCGGATGATCTGCGTTATGCAGCAGAGAACATCACCAGCCGCGATGATGAAGTCACGCTGATGATCGGGGTCGATACCACCGTGTTCCATGGTTTCGTCAATTGCGGTGCCACGGGCGCCATCACCGGGATCGGCAATGTGCTGCCCCGCGAAGTGCTGCATCTCGTAGCCCTCAGCCAAGCCGCAGCGGCGGGCGATGCCGAAGCGCGCCAGCGGGCGCAGGAACTCGACGCGGCGCTTGGTGTTCTTTCCTCCTTTGATGAGGGGCCGGACCTCGTGCTTTATTATAAGCACCTGATGGTGCTTGAGGGCCATGGGGAATATGCGTTGCATTTTAACGAGACCGACGCTCTGACCGACAGCCAGCGCGGCTATGCCGAGGCGCAGTACCGGCTGTTCCGCACATGGTATGCTGACTGGAGCAAGCAGGGCGGCGCGGTCGCGAAATACGCCGCCTAATCCCCCTCCCAACTCTCCCCGGCTGGGCAGGCCCGTCGCACTTGCGGCGGGCCTTTTGCGTTGTTTTGCGCCCTTTCGAAGAAGATAATTGCAAACGCATATAAATTTGACTAGCATCTTTGCAGGGGCCAACGCATCGGGAGTGGGTGCGCCATTTGAGGGAGAATGTTTGAAATGAGTGCTACGGATTTAATGCGTGATTTTGGGGCGATGCTCGTCTCTGGCGGGGTCGAAGTGGTGGATTGTTCGGGCGTTCTGGGGCCGGATACGCCGATCCTGCAACTGCCAGCCGACTTTGCCAAGCCGACACCGAAGGTCGAGATTCACAAGATCAGCGAATATGACGAGGATGGCCCGTTCTTTGCATGGAACTGGATGGTGCTGGGAGAGCATTCCGGCACGCATTTCGATGCGCCGCACCACTGGATCACCGGCAAGGATTACGACGACGGCTTTACCGATACGCTCGACGTGCAGCGCCTCGTTGCGCCGGTGAATGTGATCGACTGTTCGCAGCAATCTCAAGAAGACCCGGATTTCCTGCTCGACGCCAAGGGCATCAAGGAATGGGAAGCAGAATATGGTGAGATTGGTAAGGGCGAATGGGTCGTCATGCGCACCGATTGGGACAGCCGTGTGAACGACGAAGCGCGGTTCCTTAACGCGGATGAGACCGGCCCCCACAGCCCCGGACCGACCCCGGATGCGATTGAATATCTGATGAGCAAAAAGATTGTTGGTTGGGGCACCCAGTGCATCGGCACCGACGCGGGCCAAGCGGGCGAGATGGAGCCGCCGTACCCGGCGCATAACCTGCTGCACAAGAACAACTGTTTTGGTCTGGCAAGCCTTGCCAACCTCGACAAACTGCCGCCTAAGGGCGCGATCCTGATTGCGGCACCGCTGAAGGTCAAGAACGGCACCGGCAGCCCCATTCGGGCGCTGGCGCTGGTGCCGAAGGGCTGACCGGTGGCAGATACATCACCTTCCGAGGCGGGGAATGCGCCGCTGGATCAGATGGGCCTCGATAATTTCGCGCCCTATTTGATGAACCGGATCATGGGGCGGTATAACGCCGCCCTGTCGGCGGAGATGGCCGCACTTGGGCTGACCACGCCGCAGATGCGCTCTCTCGCCGTGCTGTCGGTGACCGACGGCATCCTGATCCGCGAATTGGCCGTTTATGCCGTGGTGCAGCAATCCACGCTGAGCCGCGCACTCGATGCGCTAGTGCGCGACGGGTTGGTGCGGCGCGAGACCGATGCGACCGACAGCCGTGCCACGCGCGTCTATCTGACCGACAAGGGGCAAGAGGCCTATGCGAGGCTTTGGCCGCATATGGCCGAGGCCTATGACGCGATGTTCAAAGGCATCGGCGCGGCCGAGAAAGAGGCCTTTGTCGCCACGCTGCGCACCATGCTGCGCAATATCCGAAAACACGATTTTTAAGAGGGTCCAATGGCCGAACGTTCGTTCAAGGCAGAGGTGGAGCACCTGCGCAAAGGGGATGGCGACGTCTTCACAGGTGAGGGTATCCTCGCGATTACCAAGGCGCTGTTGGAGAACGGGGTCGGCTATGTGGGCGGCTATCAGGGCGCGCCGATCTCGCATCTGATGGACGTGTTGGCCGATGCCGAAGAGCTTATGGGTGAGCTTGGGGTGCGGTTTGAGGCGAACGCATCAGAGGCCGCAGCGGCGGCGATGCTGGCGGCTTCGGTGCATTACCCCATTCGCGGGGCGGTGACCTTTAAAGGGCCGGTGGGGGTGAATGTGGCCTCGGACGCGCTGGCGAACCTTAGTTCCTCCGGCGTGACCGGCGGCGCGCTGGTGATCGTGGGCGAAGACTATGGCGAGGGCTCTTCGATCATGCAGGAGCGCAGCCATGGTTTCGCGATGAAGTCGCAGTTCTGGATGCTCGATCCGCGCCCCAACCTGCCCTGTATCACCAAGGCGGTCAAAGACGGATTTGAACTGTCGGAGGCGAGCAACACGCCCGTCATGCTGATGGTCCGCATCCGGTCTTGCCATGTGACGGGCAGTTTTGAGACGCGCGACAACCAGCGCCCACCGCTGACCGTGGCCGAAGCCGCCGCCAACCCGCGCTCGGACTTCAACCGCGTGGTGCTGCCGCCGATGTCTTATCTGCATGAGCAGGACAAGATCGAAAACCGCTGGCCTGCCGCGGAAAAGTTCATCCGCGACAATGGGTTGAATGAGTTCTTTGGCCCCGAGAAAGCGCCCTTGGGCGTCGTGGTGCAGGGCGGCATGTACAATTCGGTCATCCGGGCGCTGCAACGGCTGGGGCTGGCCGATATCCACGGCCAGACCGAAGTGCCGCTTTATGTGCTGAACGTCACCTATCCGCTTTTGCGGGACGAGTTCGACGAATTCTGCGCGGGCAAAGAGCATGTGCTGGTGGTCGAGGAAGGCCAGCCCGATCACATCGAACAGCAACTCGGCTCCTACCTCTACAGGCTCGAACGCAAGGTGAAACTGCACGGTAAGGACGTGCTGCCGATGGCGGGTGAATATACCGGGCAGGTGCTGCTCGATGGGATGACTGCTTTCCTCAAGATCGCCGCGCCCGAAATGCTCCCCGGCGCCGTGCGCGCGCCCAATGCCGAAGCGCCCGCAATCCCCGATCTGTCCGACACCGTGCCGATCCGCCCGCCGGGTTTTTGCACTGGCTGCCCTGAACGCCCGATTTTTGCCGCGATGAAACTGACCGAGCAAGAGCTGGGCAAGCACCAGATCACCGGCGATATCGGCTGCCACCTATTCGGGTGCCTGCCGCCCTTCGAGATCGGCGGCTCTACCATGGGCTATGGCCTCGGCCCCGCGTCGAACGCAGCCTTCGACGGGGGCGGCGACAAGCGCGTGATCTCGATCCTTGGCGATGGCGGGTTCTGGCACAACGGGCTGTCGACCTCGATCGGGAACATGGTGTTCAACAAGTCCGACAGCGTCGCGGTGATCGTCGACAACTACTATTCCGCCGCCACGGGCGGTCAGGACGTGATGTCCTCGCGGGCGCATAACGACACGAAATCAACCAACAATCCGATCTCTAAGGCGCTCAAAGGCGTCGGCGTCGAATGGGTGCGCCAGATCGACCGGACCTATGACGTGGGTAAACTGCGCGAGGTGCTGCGCGAGGCGCTGACCACCGATTATAAGGGGCCGAAGGTCATCGTGGCCTCCTCGGAATGTATGCTCAACAAGCAGCGCCGCGAAAAGCCCCTGCGCAACAAGGCGATCAAGGAAGGTCGCCGCATGGAGGTGCCGCGCTTTGGCGTCGATGCGGATGTTTGCACCGGGGATCATGCCTGTATCCGGCTCTCGGGCTGCCCGTCGCTGTCGCTCAAACGGCTCGACGATCCGCTGCGTGATGATCCGGTGGCGCATATCGATCAGACCTGTGTGGGCTGCGGCAACTGCGGCGAAGTGGCCGATACGGCGGTGCTGTGCCCGTCGTTTTACCAAGCGGATGTGGTGCATAATCCGACGCGGTTTGAGCGGTGGCGTGCCCAGAAAACCAGCCAGATCATCTCATGGCTACAAAGACGGCGCGACGCCAAGCGGCTGCGCAGCGAAGGAGTGACGACGTGAATTTGGTTCTGCCGCAAAAGACACCCGACGCGCGCGTCGGCGAAATCATCAAGCTCGCGGTCATGGCCGTGGGCGGGCAGGGCGGCGGCGTCTTGACCGGGTGGATCGAATCCATGGCCCGGGCCGAAGGCTATGTCTGTCAGGCGACCTCGGTCGCGGGGGTGGCGCAGCGCACTGGGGCCACGATCTATTACATTGAAATGGCACCGAAAACCGCGTTTGAGCCGGTCTTTGCCCTCGCCCCTGCGGCGGGCGATGTCGACGTGTTGATCGCGGCTGAGATGATGGAAGTTGGCCGCGCCGTGATGCGCGGTTTCGTGACCCCCGACCGCACCACGCTGATCGGCTCAACCCACCGCGCCCTTGCGGTGAGCGAGAAGATGGCCCCCGGCGATGGCATTGCCAATGCCGATGAAGTGCGCGCGGCGGCTGAGATCGCGGCGCAGAAACTGGTGCTCGAAGACATGGAAGGGCTGGCCGTGGGCGCGGGCTCTGTCATCTCGGCCTCGCTCTTTGGCGCTTTGGCCGGGTCTGGCGCGCTGCCGTTCCGCCGCGAGGCCTATGAGGATGCGATCCGCGCCGGGGGCAAGGGGGTGGAGCCCTCGTTGCGTGCCTTCGCCGTGGGCTTTGACGCGGCGCAGGGCCGTCTGCCCAACGCCGCCCCGGACCCTGTGGAAGACCCCGAAACCGCATTCCGCCTTGCCGGGCCGGACGCGCTGCAAAGCCAGTGGGACGCGCTGGTCACCCGCGCCGATGCGCTGCCCGAAGCGGTGCATGATCTGGCTTTTGCGGGGCTTGCCAAGGTCGTGAACTACCAAGACTGCGCCTATGGCACGCTCTATCTTGATCGGCTCGATACCGTGTTGGCCCGTGACAACGCCGCGCAGGACTGGCGGCTTTCGGCGGCTGCGGCGAAATATATTGCCAACGCCATGGCCTATGATGACGTTATTCGGGTGGCAGACCTGAAAACCCGCGCGCCGCGCTTTGCGCATATCCGGCAAGAGATGCGGGCGGGCGATGCCAACCTCATGCAGCTGACCGAATATTTTCACCCCCGCGCCGACGAAATCGCGGGCCTGATGCCTGCCCGTCTTGGCGCAAAGGTAGAGGCGAGCGAGAAGTGGATGGCGCGTCTGAACCGCTGGTTCGACAAGGGCCGCCGCCTGCGCACCGACAGGCTGCCTGCGTTTCTCATGCTGCATGTTCTCGGCGGGCTTAAAGGGTATCGTCTGAAAACCCATCGCCATGCCATCGAAGTCGCCCATCTCGAGAGTTGGCTGTCGCGCTGTCTGGCGGAGGTCGAAGCCGACTACGCCTCGGCGGTTGAACTGGTGAAATGCCGACGGCTCATTAAAGGCTATTCCGACACCCATGCGCGGGGGCTGGGCAAGTTCGACAAGGTGATGGATGCCGCCGCGCTGCTGCGCGGGCGAAAGGACGCGGCGCAGTGGATTGCACGTCTGCGCGAGGCGGCATTGCAAGATGCCGAAGGAAAGGCGCTCGACGGGGCCATCGCGACGGTGCGGTCTTTCGTCTAGGGCAGTGCCCGTTTTCTGGGCAGATGTGGGGCGGATCAACGTCCCGACGGGGCTGGGTCACCCAATCTCAGTTGACCGGGTGCCTCAGCCCCGCATAGCTGGGGGCGCACAAAGGGGGGCCGCTGCCATGGAACTGTCGCATCTCATCGCCTTTAACATCGCGCTCATCGCGTCGATCCTCAGCCCCGGCCCGGCCTTTCTGATCGCGCTAAAGACCACGCTGAGTTCGGGGCGGCGGGCGGGTGTTGCGGTGGGGCTTGGGCTTGGCCTCGTGGCATCGTTCTGGACCCTCGCCGCGCTCTTGGGGTTGGAGGCGGTGTTCCTCGCTTTCCCATGGGCCTATGCAGTCGTGAAAACACTGGGCGCGGTCTATTTGCTTTATGTGGCCTTTGGCATGTGGCGCGGGGCGCGGACGCCCGTGACAAGTACGGTGACCCCCGCCCGCCATGCCTTTCGGCAGGGGCTGATGATCAACATTCTGAACCCCAAATCGGTGCTTTTCGCCGCGGCGGTTCTGGTGGTCATCTTCCCCGAGGGGATGCGCCTGAGCGAGAACCTTTTGATCGTCGCCAACCACCTGATCATCGAAGTCGCCTTTTACACCACTTTGGCCTTCGGCATGAGCCGCCCGGCAGTGAGCCAAGGCTACCTCCGCGCGAAGGTTTACTTTGACCGGGTGGCCTCAGCGGTGCTGGGGCTTTTGGGAGTGCGTCTGCTGTTCGCGCGTTAAAGCTCGGCTTCCCACCGCCGCGACAGGCGCATCGCGCCGTTGATGATGCCGACCATGGAATAGGTCTGCGGGAAGTTGCCCCAGCCCTCGCCGGTGGCAAAGGCGGTGTCTTCGGACATCAGGCCAAGGTGATTGCGGGCTTCTAGCAATTCTTCGAACAGCTTGCGGGCTTCCTCTTCGCGGCCAATCCGCGCCAGCGCATCGATCCGCCAGAAGGCGCAGACGTTAAAGCCGACCTCGGGCACGCCGAAATCATCCGCCTCTTCGTAACGCAGCATGAAGGGGCCACGGCCCAGCACTTCGGACAGACGCTCGACCGTGGCGATGAACCGCGGGTCTTTCGGTGGCAGGAAACCGACCTCCCCCATCAGCAAGACACTGGCGTCCAAGGTGCTGCCGCCAAAGCTTTCGACAAAAGCGCCGCGGTCTTCTGACCAAGCGTTGTCGAGGATCTTGTCGCGGATCACCTCGGCGCGCTCGGCCCAGAGGGCGGCGCGGTCGTCCAATTTCAAATGTCGCGCGATCTTGCCCAAACGGTCGCAGGCAGCCCAGCACATCAGCGACGAAGACGTGTGAATGCGGGCGCGGCTGCGCAGCTCCCAAATCCCGGCATCAGGTTCGTCATGCAGCTCCCACGCCTGCTCGCCCAAGGGCTCTAGCTGTTCAAAGGCCGTGCGCCCGGTGTTCATCGGCAGGCGGTGATCAAAAAACGCGGGCGCTGCGCCGAGGATGATATTGCCATAGGTGTCGTGCTGGAAATGCTCATGCGCCTGATTGCCGATCCGCACCGGCCCCATCCCGCGGAAGCCTTGTAAGCTGGGTGAGATACGTTCGGTTAACGCCGTCTCAAGCCCGAGCCCTAGCACGGGCTGGATATGCCCGCCTTCGGCATCCGCCACGGCATTCATCAGCCATTGGAAATAATGCTCCAAGGTGCGGGTCGCGGCGAGACTGTTGAGCGCGCGCACGGTGAAAAACGCATCGCGGACCCAGCAATAGCGGTAATCCCAGTTGCGCCCCGAATCCGGCGCTTCGGGCAGCGAGGTGGTGATTGCGGCGATGACACCGCCCGTGGCCTCATAGCTGCAGAGTTTCAGCGTGATCGCGGCGCGAATGACGGCCTCTTGCCACTCGAAAGGGATCGCCAACCGCTGCGTCCAGCGCTGCCAATAGCGCGTGGTTTTGGTGCGAAAGGTGGTGCCGATCTGCTCAGGACTGTCCGACAGCGTCTCATCCGGGCCAAGGATGAAGGTCATTTCCCCTTCGAGGTTGATCATGCGCCCGTCGAGCACATGGTCAATCGGCGCGTCGGTGGTCAGACGCATGTTCTGCTCAGGCCCGACAAAGCGTACATGGTTCGACCCGCGGGTAAGCGTGGGAGCCACCTCTCCCCATTGAAAGCGCGGTTTCAGGCGCATCCTAACGCGAGGCGAACCCTCAATGCGTCGCACTTGCCGCACCAGCATCTGCGGGCGAAAGCTGCGGCCATAGGCGGTGAAACGGGGGCAGAAATCAACAATCTCAACCGCGCCCTTTGCGCTGCGCAGGACCGTGCGCAGGATCGCGGTATTGGGCAGATAGCTTTGTTCGCTTTCTGTCATGTCTTCGAGTTCGACGGCAAACTCCCCGTCGCCCTCTTCGCCCGCGCCATGACCCATCAGGCTGTGAAAGACCGGATCGCCGTCAAACCGTGGCAGGCAAAACCAGTTGATCGCTCCTTCGCGGCTGACCAGCGCCGCAACCGCGCAATTCCCGATGACACCCAGATCCATACGTCCCTCTTTTCTATTCTCAATGCGTTTGCCGGGCGGGCCGGATCAGCGCAAAATTTCTTTCAGCCAATCGGCAAAGCCGGCCACATCTGCGATGCGATGTTGTGCGTCGGTTGGCCCTTGGCCGATCTTGATGCCAAAGCCACCCATGGCCTGCGCCGCGCGAAAGCCATCTTCGTCCGTTACGTCGTCGCCTACCATTACCGGCAGCCGCTCGGCAAAAGCGGGGGAGGCCATGAAACGCGTCACCGCGCCGCCCTTGTCGACACCTTTCAGGGCGACTTCGCTGACCATCTTGCCATGCAGGCCGCGCAGGCGGGCGTCTTCGCCAACCAGCGTATCGACAAAGGCGCGGCAGGCTTCGCCCTGATCGGGAGCTTTGCGGTAATGCAGCGCAATCGCGCCGGGTTTGCGTTCTGACGTCACCCCATGCAGCACGGCGAATTCCTCTACCCGGTCGATCACGGGGGCGGGGATCCCTGCGCTCTGCGTTGGGGTGTGATCTGCCGCGGTGCTCAACCGTAGCTCCAACCCATGCGAGCCAGAGACCGGCAGCCGCAGTGCGCCCAAGATACGGTCCACATCCGCTAGCGCCCGGCCCGAGATCACCGCCACCGCCCCATCGGTCTGCGCAACGAGTTGCGTCAGCAGGTGGCGCGTTGCCTCCGGCAGGCAGGCGTCTTCGGGGTTGTCGACGATGGGGGCCAGCGTGCCGTCGAGATCAAGGAAAAACGCATGACGCTCGAGCGGGATTACGGGCGGCAGATTGCTGTGCGACAAGGTGGTGCTATCCATAGTGTCTGGTCTATCCGTTTCAGGGCACTGGCGTTTTCAGCGCGCGGGCGTTCTCACGAAACCTATGCGCCAGCGCAGCGAAATCAAAGGATTTATGCTGCAACTGCGCAAAGATGCGCGTCCTGCGGGGCGGGAACCCAGCCAATGCAGCGGCGTTTGCCTAGACGGCGGGCAATCTGCGCGCCCCCGCAAGACCCCGCATCACACATTCGGAACCCCAGATGACCGCACCGTCCACGCTTAGGTACTACCCCGACAGCAAACCCGGCATCGCGCGGCGGCGCTGCGGCCGGGGGTTTTCCTATCACGCGCCCGATGGCCGCTGCATCAAGGACAAGGCCGAACGCGAACGACTGGTGAAACTGGCGGTGCCCCCAGCCTATGAGCAGGTCTGGATCAGCCCTCATGTAAACGGTCACTTACAGGCGACGGGGTTCGATGCGCGGGGGCGCAAACAGTACCGCTATCATCCGCTCTGGTCCGAGGCGCAGGCGCAGGAGAAATACGCAAGCCTGCCCGAATTTGCCGAGACCCTGCCGCGCATCCGCCGCCGCGTGCGCCGTGACCTCAAGGAGGAGCTGGGCGAACGTGCCTTTGCACTGGCCGCCGCCGTGGCGATGATCGACCGCCTGTCCCTGCGCGTCGGCAATCAAGTCTATGCCAAGACCAACCGTACCTATGGCACGCTGACCTTGAAACGGCGGCATCTGGTCTTGAAAGATGGGAAATTGCAGGCCTCCTTCATGGCGAAGGGCGGCAAGCGGGTTCGCCGCCAAATCGCCAACCGCACCCTGATGCGCGCGCTGGAGAAAATCCGCGATCTGCCGGGCGCGGACCTGCTGACCTGGCTCGACGAAGAGGGGGAGCCGCGCGGGCTGACTTCTTCGGCCCTGAATGATTATATCGCCGAGGCCGCTGGCACCGAAGGGTTCTCTGCCAAGACCTTTCGCACTTGGGCCGGGTCTGTCGCGGCCTTCGACGTGGCGCTAAAGGACGACAAACCGACCATCAAAGCCATGGCCGAAGCGGCGGCCCAACGGCTGCACAACACGCCCACCATTGCGCGCAATAGCTATATCCATCCGCAGGTCACCGACCTTTGCCAAAACCCCCAAGACCTGCCGGACCCGCCTGATATTGACGATATGACCCAAGCCGAACGGGGGCTTTTGGCCTTTTTGCGCAGCACCGCGTGACCCTGAATTGACGGAATGGGCGAACTTTAACCGCGCTCAGGCATTGTTAACATGAATACTGGTATCGCCCGGCTTCAGAAGGACTGAAATTTCATGAACGAGACAGGTGGGCCGACCCTCAGCGGTGTCCTTGACCAGATGGAGCATCTGTCCGGCGGTGCAGATCGGCAGATTACCGTGGAAGAGATCATCGATTGTCTGGGCAAACATTCATTTGCTTCGACAATCCTGACCTTCAGTCTGATCTCTACCTCTCCGGCCAGCGGCATCCCCGGCTTTACGGCGTTTATCGGGTTGGTGGTCTTGTTTTTAGTGGTGCAGATGATCTTTGGCCGCGAAAGCCTGTGGCTGCCGGGCTTTATCATGCGCCGCGACATCGCTGCGAAGAAGCTGCGCGCGGGGGTGCGCTGGCTGCGCCGCCCGGTGGATTTCGTGGATCAATATTTGCATGAGCGGTCGACCTTTATCCTGCACCGCCCGTGGATTTACTTGCCGTTGTTGATGGTGATGGCCCTGTCGATGTTCATGCCGTTCATGGAACTCGTGCCCACTTCCGGCTCTATCGCATCGGCCATGATCGCCATTTTCGCGGCGGGCTATCTGATGCGCGACGGCAGGGTCGTGATTTTTTCGATGGTTCTGATGTCCCTGCTTCCCGTGGGGGTTGCATGGTTCTTTCTTGGGCGCTGAAAAAATAATCGCGGCGGATTGCCATGCTGCGTCTGCAAAAGAATTGACCAAAGCCGACCAAGCTGGGAACATTTACCGACCTAAACCATTAAACCGTTAGTGGTGGTCGGCGTTCCGCCTTAGCAGGCTCGGCGGCCAAAAATTGTTTGTTCCCGAGGCATAAAATGGCTGGCAGATTAATTGTAATCTCAAATCGCATTCCATCAGAGGCCGCCCCCTCCGGTGGGTTGGTCTATGCGCTTCATGAAACCCTGCGCAAGATCGGCGGCATCTGGATCGGGTCGCACCCGGAAACCACCGAAACCCCGTCAGAGAGCCTGAGCGAATATGGCGATCAGGGCAAATACACCCGGCTGAGCTTCAGCCTCAGCCCCGAAGATTACAAGAATTTCTACCTCGGTTTTTCGAACTCGGTGCTTTGGCCGGTCTGTCACCGTCGCGGCGATCTGGTGGAGTTGGACCGGGGGTTCGAGCGGGGCTACAGCGCCGTGAACGCGCGGCTTGCGCGGCAGGTGATGAAGGTGGCCCGGCCGGACGATATGATCTGGGTGCACGACTACCACTTCTTCCCCTTCGCTACAGAACTGCGCAAGCTGGGTTTTGCGGGTAAGATCGGGTTTTTCCTGCATATTCCCTTCCCCGCTTTGGGTGATATGGGCGCCCTCCCGCGGGAGGCCAATCTGGCGCATTGGTTGGCGGACTATGACCTTGTGGGCCTGCAAACCCGCGCTGACGTGGCGCGCTGCCTTGAGATGTTCCGCGCCGAGACGGACTCCGAATTCTTGATGAACGGCACGATCAAATGCGGCTCTCGGGCGGTGGCGCTGCGGTCGTTCCCTATCGGGATCGATGTGGAGACCTTTGTGCAGGCCGCCCAAGGCGGCAGCGCGCAGGACCGGCTTGCCGATGATATGGCGGGGGACATCGTGATCGGGGTGGACCGGCTGGACTACTCCAAAGGTCTGCCCAACCGCTTCCGCGCCTTTGGCCGCTATCTGGAAACCCGCGATGAGCGTGAGCGGCGAGTAAGTATGGTCCAGATCGCCCCGCCAAGCCGCGAAGAGGTCGCCGCTTACCGTGAGTTGCGCTACGAATTGGAAGAGCTTGTCGGCCGAGTGAACGGCGAGCATGGAGAGATCGACTGGACCCCGCTGCGCTATATTCACCGCAACCTTGATCGCGATCTCTTGGCGCGGCTCTACCGCCGTGCGCGGGTGGGGATCGTCACCCCCTTTGCCGATGGGATGAACCTTGTCGCCAAGGAATATGTCGCGGCGCAAGACCCCGAAGACCCCGGCGTGCTGATCCTGTCGCATATGGCCGGCGCCGCCGAAGACCTGACGGATGCTATTCAGGTCAACCCTTACGACATTGAAGACATGAGCGAGGCGCTCAAAACCGCGCTTGCCCTGCCGCTGGAGGAACGCAAACGCCGCCATGCCAGTTGCATGGCGCAGGTGCGGGCGACGGATGTGAACCGCTGGAGCCAGAACTTTGTCGAAGCGTTGCAAGCCTGCCTGCCTACACTGGTGACCAAACCCGCCGCGCGGGAATGGACGGACGCCTAGCGGCGCGCGTCAGGCATCGGGGGCAAAGATCACTTCGGTCTCCCAACCCTTGCATTTCTCTGCTAGCCCGGCGGGCAGGGGCAGATCGGTAAAGAACATATCCACCTCCCGCGCCGAAGCGATGCGCGCCGGGGCGGAGCGTTTGAATTTGGAATGATCCGTCACCAAAAAGGTCTTGCGCGACTGCGCGATGATACATTGGCTGACCCCCACTTCTTCGATGTCGAAGTCGAGCAGATCACCATCCGCGTCCATGGCCGAACAGCCGATCACCGCGATGTCGAACTTGAACTGGCGGATCGTTTCGATTGTCAGATTGCCGACCAGCCCACCATCCATGCGGCGCAGCGCCCCGCCCGTGAGCACAATGCGGCATTCGGGATTGTCGACCAGAATATTGGCGACATTCATGTTGTTCGTCACCACCATCAGATCGCGGTGATGCAGCAGAGCGCGGGCCACCGCCTCGGTGCTGGTGCCGATATTCAAAAAGACCGAGCAGCCGTCGGGAATATGTTCGGCACAGGCGCGGGCAATGCGATTCTTGGCTTCTTCGTGCAGATTGCGCCGCTCGGCATAGCCGATGTTGCTGGCCCCCGAAGGCAGCACCGCGCCGCCATGCACCCGCTCAAGCTTACCACTATCGGCCAGTTCCGTAAGGTCACGGCGGATGGTCTGATGGGTCACGCCGAAATGTTCGGCCAACCCGTCAACGGTGACTTTGCCTTCGCGCCGGGCGATTTCAAGGATGTCGGGATGGCGGAATGTCTGTGAAATGGGTGTCGCTCCTGCCTGCTGTTGGCGCATTATCTCCAGTGTTTTGGCTAACGCAAGCAATCGCGCAGCAGGTTGTGGTTAGCATGTTCGATATACTGGTGAAACGAACATAAACGAAAATAAAACTTGTGCAGATGAGAGTCGTTTCGTAACACTGCCCCCAATTGGACAGTCTGAGCTGGGGGAGGGCCGGATTTTGAACCAACAGCCCGAGAGCCATGTGCCCGCTGCCCCGGTCGATCTTTTCGTCATCGGTGGGGGCATCAACGGCGCCGGGATCGCGCGCGACGCCGCAGGACGGGGTCTGAGCGTGACCTTGGCCGAGATGAACGATCTGGCCTCCGCGACCTCTTCGGCCTCGACCAAACTGTTCCACGGCGGGCTGCGCTACCTTGAGTATTTCGAGATCGGCCTCGTGCGCCACGCGCTGACCGAGCGCGAAGTGCTGCTGAAAGCGATGCCACATATCTCTTGGCCGATGCGTTTCGTGCTGCCCTATCACCGCGACATGCGGTTCGAGGGGGACACGCCGACCTCCAAATTGCTACGGCTGTTCATGCCTTGGATGCGGGGCCGCCGCCCGGCTTGGCTGATCCGCTTGGGCCTGTTTCTCTATGACAACCTCGGTGGTCGCGAGATCCTGCCCGCCACCCGCAGCCTTGCGCTGCGCGGCACGCCCGAAGGGGCACCGCTGGAGGATCGCTTCGAGAAAGCCTTTGAGTATTCCGACTGCTGGATCGAGGATTCGCGCCTTGTGGTGCTGAACGCCCGCGATGCGGAATTGCGCGGCGCACGCATCATGACCCGGACCAAGGTGATCTCGGCCGACCGCAATGCCGAAGGTTGGGCTGTCACGGTGGAGCATGGCGCCGATGGTCAGCGCGAGGTGATCCAAGCGAAGATGCTGGTCAACGCGGGCGGCCCGTGGGTGGGTGAGATCATCCACAACACCGCGCGGCTGAACTCCTCCGAAGGGGTGCGGCTGGTGCGCGGCAGCCATATCGTGACCAAGCGGCTTTACGATCACGACAAATGCTATTTCTTCCAAGGCACCGATGGGCGGATCATCTTCACGATCCCCTATGAGCAGGATTTTACCCTGATCGGCACCACGGACGCGGATCACCCTGATCCATCCGTCACCCCGGAATGCACCCCCGAAGAGCAGGATTACCTGATCAACTTCGTGAACGGCTATCTCAAGCAGGACATCACCCGCAAAGATATCGTCTGGACCTATTCCGGCGTCCGCCCGCTTTATGACGATGGGGCCAGCAGTGCCACGGCGGCCACGCGGGACTATACGCTCAAGGTGGACGAAACCGGCGGCGCGCCGATCCTCAATGTCTTTGGCGGCAAGATCACCACATACCGCAAACTGGCCGAAGACGCGCTGGATCTGATCGCCCCGCATTTCGGCGGGCTGTCGGATCATTGGACCGCTGGCGTGGCGCTGCCCGGCGGTGATTTCCCGGTGGACGGTGTCGCGCAGTTGATCGCGCGGCTGAATGCGGATTATGACTTTCTTGATGAAAGCTGGGCAGCACGGCTGATCCGCGCCTATGGTACCGATGCATGGGCGATGATGGGCGCGGCGAAAACGCTCGCGGATATGGGCGAGCATTTCGGCGCGACTCTCACGGCGGGTGAGGTCGCGTGGCTGATGAACAAAGAGTATGCTCTCAGCGCAGAGGACGTCGTTTGGCGCCGCAGCAAGTTGGGCCTGCGAATGGATGAGGCGCAGATCGCGCGTCTTGATGAATGGATGCAGATGCGCGCGGCGAAACAAGCCGCCTCTGCGGCGGAATGAGGGGAGGACGAACGTGAGTTTGATCCTAAAAAACGTGTCGAAAACGGTGGGCGGTCAAACGCATATCCACCCGACCGACCTGACCTTGGAAAAGGGCACGATGAACGTGCTCTTGGGGCCTACGTCTGCGGGCAAGACCTCGCTGATGCGGCTGATGGCGGGGCTTGATGTGCCAAACACGGGCCAAGTGATCTGGAACGGCGAAGATGTCACCGGCATGCGCGTTCAAGACCGCAAAGTGGCGATGGTCTATCAGCAGTTCATCAACTACCCCTCGATGACCGTCTATGACAACATCGCCTCGCCGATGAAGCTGGTCGGTAAATCCAAAGACGAGATCGACCGCGCGGTGCGCGAAACCGCCGAGCTGATGCAGCTAACCCCGATGCTTGACCGCAAACCGCTGGAACTTTCGGGCGGTCAGCAACAGCGTTGCGCCTTGGCGCGGGCGCTGGTGAAAAACGCAGGTCTCGTGCTGCTGGATGAGCCGCTGGCGAACCTCGATTACAAACTGCGCGAAGAACTCCGCGCCGAGATTCCGCGCATCTTTGAACGCGCCGGGTCGATCTTTGTCTACGCCACGACAGAGCCGGAAGAGGCGCTGCTTTTGGGCGGCAACACCGCGACGCTTTGGGAGGGCCGCGTCACGCAATTCGGCCTGACGCCAAGCGTCTACCGCCGGCCCGAGAATGCCACAACGGCGCGTGTTTTCTCTGACCCGCCGATGAATTTTCTCAGCATGACCAAATCGGGCAACACGCTGCGGTTTGACGGCGGTGAAATGCCCGCGCCTGCCACGATGGCAAGCCTGAAAGACGGTGAATATACCGCCGGTTTCCGCCCCAACCACCTGACACTCGCAGCGCAGACCCCCGGCGCGATCGGCTTTGACGCGAAGCTGAATGTGACCGAGATTACCGGGTCGGAGACCTTTATCCACCTCGACTATCACGGCGCGAAATGGGTCGGGCTGGTGCATGGCATCCAGCACTTGCAACCGGGTCAGCCGCTGCCGGTCTATCTGGATCCGGCGCATATTTATCTCTTTGACGCGAACGGGGCGCTCGTCTCTGCCGCGCCCTATGCGGAGGCGGCATAATGGCCAAGATCACGCTTGATAACCTTGCGCATTCCTATCTGCCGAACCCCGGCCATGAGGATGATTTCGCCCTCAAGGAATTGAACCACGACTGGATCGACGGCGAAGCCTACGCCCTTCTGGGCGCGTCGGGCTGTGGCAAGTCTACGCTGCTCAATATCATATCGGGCCTGTTGCAGCCTTCGCAGGGCCGCATTCTGTTCAACGATGTGGACGTGACCCACGCCCCCACGGCCGAGCGCAACATCGCGCAGGTGTTCCAGTTCCCGGTTGTCTACGACACGATGACGGTGCGCGATAACCTCGCCTTTCCGCTGCGCAACCGGGGCGCGGATGCCTCTTATGTTGCAGATCGCGTGCAGCAGATCGCACAGATGATCGGCATGGAAGACGAGTTGAACCGCAAGGCGCGCGGCCTCACGGCGGATGCCAAGCAGAAGATTTCACTGGGCCGGGGCATGGTACGCGAAGACGTGAACGCCCTGTTGTTCGATGAGCCGCTGACCGTGATCGACCCGCATATGAAATGGGAATTGCGCACGCAGCTCAAATCGCTGCACCACGAATTTGGCCACACGATGATCTATGTGACCCACGACCAGACCGAGGCGCTGACCTTCGCCGATAAGGTTGTAGTGATGTATGATGGCCGGGTGGTGCAGATCGGCACGCCGCAAGAGTTGTTCGAGCGGCCCGCGCATACTTTCGTGGGCTATTTCATCGGCTCGCCGGGGATGAACCTGTTTGATGCGCAGATCGCGGGCAATGCCGCGCAGGTTGCAGGCACAAGCATCAACTTGAATAAAACTTACGCCCCCAAGGGCGGCAAAACTCAGCTGGGCGTCCGGCCCGAGTTTATCCGCCTTAACGGCGAAGGGCTGGGCCTGCCTGCCAAGGTGACGCGCGTCGAAGATGTGGGCCGTCACAAAATCATCCGTCTCGACGTGGCAGGCCAGCCGGTCAGCGCCATTGCGGAGGAAGGCGCCACGGTGCCAAGCGAAAACACCGCGATCAGTTTCGATCCGGCGGGCATCAATGTCTATGCCGATGATTGGCGCATCAGCGCAGAGGGAGAGGCCGCATGAACAAGACCGTCAACCAAAAGGCATGGTTCCTTGTCCTGCCGGTTCTGATCCTCGTGGCCTTTTCGGCTGTGATCCCGCTGATGACCGTGGTGAACTACTCGGTGCAAGACACCTTTGGCCGGAATGAATTTTTCTGGGCCGGGCTTGAGTGGTTTTCCGACATGCTCGACAGCGACCGGATGTGGGATGCGCTTGGCCGACAGTTGATCTTCTCGGGTGTCATTCTGGCGATCGAAATTCCGCTGGGCATCTTTGTTGCGCTGAACATGCCGAAAAACGGGTTCTGGGCGAGCTTCTGTCTTGTGCTCATGTCCCTGCCACTGCTGATCCCGTGGAACGTGGTCGGCACCATCTGGCAAATCTTTGGCCGCGTCGACATTGGCCTTTTGGGCTACACGCTCGACAAGCTCGGGATCACCTATAACTACACCCAAGACATTACCGCCGCTTGGATTACCGTTGTGGTTATGGATGTTTGGCACTGGACCTCGCTGGTTGCGCTCTTGGCCTATGCCGGGCTGCAATCCATCCCGGACGCCTATTATCAGGCCGCCAAGATCGACCAAGCCAGCCGTTGGGCCGTGTTCCGCTATATCGAACTGCCCAAGATGGCAGGCGTGCTGATGATCGCCATTCTGCTGCGCTTTATGGACAGTTTTATGATCTATACAGAGCCGTTCGTCGTGACGGGTGGCGGGCCGGGCAATGCCACGACCTTCCTGTCCATCGACTTGGTGAAAATGGCCATCGGCCAGTTTGACCTCGGCCCCGCAGCGGCGTTCAGCCTGATGTATTTCCTCGTTATCCTGTTGATTTCATGGGTGTTCTACACCGTGATGGTCAACCTCGACAAAAGGGATGGTGTGTGATGACCGACACAACCGTGCAAGCCCCCGGTGCCGCGCCCATTCCGGGTGACGTGACCACCGACAAACGCGCCCGCCGCAGCCGCTTTCGGCCCAAAGGGTCTGTGGTGGTGATGACCCTCTACCTGCTTTTCCTGCTGCTGCCGATCTACTGGCTGATCAACATGAGCCTGAAGACCAACGCAGAAATCTTGGGGAGCTTCTCGCTCTATCCGCGTGATTTGACGCTGGCGAACTACGCCAAGATCCTCACCGATCCGAGCTGGTATATGGGCTATGTCAACAGCCTGATCTATGTTGTGCTGAACACCGTGATCTCGCTCGCTGTGGCGCTGCCTGCGGCCTATGCTTTCTCGCGCTACAGCTTCATGGGCGACAAGCATCTGTTCTTCTGGCTGCTGACCAACCGCATGGCCCCTCCGGCGGTCTTCGCGCTGCCGTTCTTCCAGCTTTATTCCTCCGTCGGGCTGTTCGACACGCATATCGCCGTGGCGCTAGCACATTGCCTGTTCAACGTGCCGCTGGCGGTCTGGATTTTGGAAGGCTTCATGCGCGGCGTGCCGAAGGAGATCGACGAGACGGCTTACCTTGATGGTTACTCTTTCCCGCGCTTCTTCATCCGTATCTTCACCCCGCTGATTGCCTCCGGCATCGGTGTCGCGGCCTTCTTCTGCTTCATGTTCTCATGGGTGGAACTGCTGCTGTCGCGGACCCTTACTTCGGTCGACGCGAAACCCATCGCCGCCACCATGACCCGTACTGTTTCGGCCTCGGGCCTCGACTGGGGTGTTCTGGCCGCCGCCGGGGTGCTCACAATCGTACCGGGCGCTTTGGTGATCTATTTCGTCCGCAACTACATCGCCAAGGGCTTTGCCCTCGGGCGCGTATAAAGGGAGACCGCTCATGTCTTGGATGGCTTGGACCATGCCCACCGCGATCTTCTTCGGTGTCATCGCGCTGTTACTCGTGACCTTCACGATCCTTGCGATCAAATTTCCTGAGACGCCCCGCACCGGCATTCTCAGGATTGAAACAACCCGTGGTGACCGTCTGTTCATCACGCTTCTCGGCTCGGCCTTTATCAATTTGATCTGGCTGGGTTTCGAGGCGGGGCCGCAGCCCTATGCGCTGCTGGTCTGCCTTGCCTATGCCGCAGCCGTATTTCGCTGGGTCTAGGCGCTATCACGGCTGATCCCGGTTAATCGGGGCAGCCATACGACACGACCAAATGTCTAGGGAGGACATAATGAAACGATCTGTCATGAAATCGAGTACCGCACTTGCGGTCACGCTCGGTCTGCTCGCCGGACCAGTATTTGCGGATATGGAAGCCGCGAAGAAATTCCTCGACGAGGAAATCGAACGCTCCGCGCTGAGCCGCGAAGAGCAGGAAGCGGAGATGCAGTTCTTCATCGACGCTGCTGAGCCGTTCAAGGGCATGGACATCAAAGTGGTGTCCGAGACAATCACCACCCATGAATACGAGGCCAACGTGCTGGCCCCGGCCTTCACCGCGATCACGGGCATCAACATCACCCACGACCTGATCGGCGAAGGTGATGTTGTTGAGAAGCTGCAAACACAGATGCAGTCGGGCGAGAACATCTATGACGCCTATATCAACGACTCTGACCTGATCGGCACCCACTGGCGCTACAAGCAGGCGCGCAGCTTGACCGACTGGATGGCGAATGAGGGCAAGGACGTGACCAACCCTGGTCTCGATCTCGACGATTACATCGGCCTCGACTTCACCACCTCGCCCGACGGCGAGTTGTACCAGCTGCCCGACCAGCAGTTCGCGAACCTTTACTGGTTCCGTC
Source organism: Sulfitobacter sp. HI0027 (assembly GCF_001634775.1). Lineage (NCBI taxonomy): Bacteria > Pseudomonadati > Pseudomonadota > Alphaproteobacteria > Rhodobacterales > Roseobacteraceae > Sulfitobacter > Sulfitobacter sp. HI0027. Next base: position 50,392 of record NZ_LWER01000448.1, on the reverse strand, counting down.
AGGACTGGTTCACCGATCCTGAGTTGATGGCCGAGTTCAAAGAAAAGTACGGCTATGATCTGGGCGTGCCGGTCAACTGGTCTGCCTATGAGGACATCGCTGAGTTCTTCACTGGCCGCACCATCGACGGCGTCGAAGTCTTTGGCAACATGGACTACGGCAAAAAAGACCCGTCGCTTGGCTGGCGCTATACCGATGCGTGGATGTCCATGGCTGGCATGGGCGATGTGGGTGAACCCAACGGCCTGCCGGTCGACGAATGGGGCATCCGGGTCAACGAAAATTCGCAGCCGGTCGGCTCCTGTGTGACCCGTGGCGGTGCGACCAACGATGCGGCGGCGGTCTATGCGATCACCAAATCCATCGAATGGCTTGAAAAGTACACGCCCCCCGCAGCCGCTGGCATGACCTTCGGCGAAGCCGGTCCGGTCCCTGCACAGGGCGCAATTGCCCAGCAGATGTTCTGGTACACGGCCTTCACCGCGGACATGGTGAACGAGAATGCCACTGCCGTGCTGAACGACGATGGCACGCCCAAGTGGCGCATGGCCCCCAGCCCGCATGGTGCCTACTGGAAAGAAGGGCAGAAGGTTGGCTATCAGGACGTGGGCAGCTGGACGCTGATGGAAAGCACCCCCGTCGACCGCGCCAAGGCCGCATGGCTCTACGCGCAGTTCGTGACCTCGAAAACCGTCGATGTTGAAAAGGCCCATGCCGGTCTGACCTTCATCCGCGAATCGACCATCCAGCACGAAAGCTTCACCGAACGCGCGCCGAAACTCGGCGGTCTGGTGGAATTCTACCGCTCCCCCGCGCGCACCGCATGGTCGCCCACCGGGACGAACGTGCCGGACTACCCCAAGCTGGCACAGCTGTGGTGGCAGAACATCGGCGACGCAATGTCCGGTGCGAAAACCCCGCAAGAAGCACTCGACAGCCTCTGCGCCGAGCAGGAAAAGGTCATGGAACGTCTTGAGCGCGCAGGCGTCCAAGGCGATCTGGGTCCGAAGATGAACGAAGAGCAGGAAGCCTCCTACTGGCTGGAGCAGGAAGGTTCGCCTGTTGCCAAGCTCGACAACGAAGACCCAGAGCCTGAGACCATCAGCTACGAAGAGTTGATCAAGTCCTGGCAGTAAGCCAAACTTTGGGGGCCGGGGCGTATTAGCGTCCCGGCCCCTTTTTCATGTCCAAACCATTATCCGGGGGCTGCGCCATGACCCATATCCTCGCCATTGATCAGGGAACCACCTCTTCGCGGGCGATCATTTTTGACGGCAACATGTCGGTGACGGCCACGGCCCAAGAAGAGTTTCCGCAGCATTTCCCCCGCTCCGGCTGGGTCGAACATGATCCGGGCGATCTATGGTTCACCACCGCGGGCACCTGCCGCGCGGTGATCGAAAAGGCTGGTCTGCGCCCCGATGACATCACCGCCATCGGCATCACCAACCAACGTGAGACGACGCTGGTCTGGGACGCGAAAACCGGTAAGCCGGTGCACAACGCCATCGTTTGGCAAGACCGCCGCACCAGCGATTTCTGCCGCGAACTGCGCGAGCGTGGCGACGACAAGATCATCACCGAACGCACGGGCCTGTTGGCCGATCCGTATTTTTCGGGCACCAAGCTGAAATGGATTTTGGATAACGTCGATGGGGCGCGCGACCGCGCACAGGCGGGCGAGTTGCTTTTCGGCACGGTCGACAGCTACCTGATCTGGAAGCTCACAGGCGGCGCGCGCCATGTGACTGATGCCACCAACGCCGCGCGCACCATGCTTTATGACATTCACAAGGGCCGATGGAGCACGACGATCTGCAAGATGTTCGACATTCCCGTCGAGATGCTGCCCGAGGTCAAAGACTGCGCCGCCGATTTCGGCATGACCCGTCCCGATCTGTTTGGCCGCGAGATTCCGATCCTTGGTGTGGCAGGCGACCAGCAGGCGGCGACCATCGGGCAGGCTTGTTTCCAGCCCGGCATGATGAAATCGACCTATGGCACGGGCTGTTTTGCGCTGCTAAATACGGGCGAAACGGCGGTGACTTCAACCAATCGCCTGCTGACCACCATCGCCTATCAACTCGACGGCAAGCCAACCTATGCGCTCGAAGGGTCGATTTTCGTCGCTGGTGCCGTGGTGCAATGGCTGCGCGACGGGCTCAAGATGATCCGCGAGGCGAGCGAGACTCAAGCACTGGCCGAACAGGCCGACCCGCATCAAAACGTCGTGCTGGTGCCCGCCTTCGTGGGCCTCGGTGCGCCTTACTGGAACGCCGAATGCCGTGGCGCGATCTATGGGCTGACGCGCAACTCCGGCCCCGCGGAACTGGCCCGCGCGGCGCTGGAAAGCGTCGGCTACCAGACCCGCGATTTGCTGGAGGCGATGCAGGCGGATTGGGCCGCGCAGGGGCAGGCGGGCGAGATCGCTACGCTGCGTGTCGACGGTGGGATGAGCGCCAGTGACTGGGCGATGCAGTTCCTGTCCGACGTGATCGGCGCCTCGGTCGACCGTCCTGATGTGCTGGAAACCACGGCGCTTGGTGCGGCATGGTTGGCGGGGCAGCGGGCGGGCATCTATCCGGACATGGAAGGCTTTGCCCGCGAATGGGCGCTTGATCGGCGGTTTGAAACACAAATGGATGCGGCGACGCGGGATGAGAAATACGGCGCATGGAAGCGCGCTGTGAACGCCACGTTGCAATTCTGATGGAGGAGGTCGCAGCCTTTGGTTTCGCCACCGCCGGGCGCATCCGCTTTGGCCGTGGGACCGCTACAGAAGCCGTCGGCGCCGCGCTCAGCTATGGCCGCCGGGTGCTGATTTTACGCGGTGGTTCCGTCGCTTGGGTCGATGAGCTTAGCCGTGACCTGACGGCGGCTGGATGTGACGTGACCGAGGTCCGCAGCAGCGGCGAACCCTCTGTCGATGATGTCCGCTCTGCCGCTCTGGCAGGGCGCGGGGCGCAGGTGGTGCTGGGCGTGGGCGGCGGCGCGGTTATTGACCTTGCCAAAGCCGCAGCGGCGCTGATCCCGTCGGATTGCGACGTGATGGAACATCTCGAAGTCGTGGGTGCGGGCCAGCCGTTGCAAGCCGACCCGCTGCCGATGATCGCGATCCCCACCACCGCAGGCACCGGAGCCGAGGTGACAAAAAACGCCGTCATCGCCGTGCCAGACGCCGCGCGAAAGGTCAGCCTGCGCGACGACCGCATGCTGCCGCGTCTGGCTTTGATCGATCCGGCATTGACCGATGGCGCGCCGCGCGACGTGACCTTGGGCTCCGGCCTCGACGCGCTGGTGCAGGTGATCGAGCCCTATCTTTCGAGCAAGGCCAACCCGCTCAGCGATGCGCTCTGCCGGGCCGCGATTCCGCAGGGGATTGCCGCGCTCAAACGTCTGGCGGCGGGCGAAGACCCTGCCGCGCGGGATGCGATGGCCTATGTCAGCCTGTCGGGCGGTTTGGCGCTGGCGAATGCGGGCCTCGGCGCGGTGCATGGGCTGGCCGGTGTGATCGGCGGGCAGTTTGGCGCGCCGCATGGGTTGATCTGTGGGCGTCTGCTGGGGCCGGTTCTGGCCGCCAATAGTGATGTGCTCGGTGCCTCCCGGCGGTTTTCAGAAGTGCAGACATGGCTGGCAGAGGGTTTTGATTTGCCCGAGACCGGCACATTCACCGCCCTCTCGGCCCTGCTTGACGATTGGGGGCTGGAGCGTCTGAACCGCTGGATCCCCGAAGGGACCGACCTTGTAGAGACTGCGCAGGAAGCGGCGGCGTCTTCCTCCATGCGGGCAAACCCCTGCGCCCTGAGCCAAGATGCGCTGGAAAATTGCATCCGGGCTGCATTGTAAGTCGGGCAGGGGCCAGATGCCCCCGCCCGTTTCTTCTCACGTGGCGCGCGGCGGTGTATTGCCGTCGCCCAGGTCCCAGAACACGCCCGCCATCACCCGCAGCGCATCGCGGCAGACGGGTTTCAGCACATGTTCATCCGGCGCGTGCTGCGAACAGCTGCGATAGGAATGCGGCACCCAGACCGTCGGCAGACCCAGAATATCGCTGAAACTGTCGTTGGGCAGGGAGCCTGCAAGGTTCGGCAGGATATGTGGCGCTTTTCCGGCGCTTTTCGTGAGGGAGGCGGCCACGAACTTCACCCAAGGGTGATCCGCATCCAGCCGCGTGGCGCGGAAGAAGCCGCGGTCATGCGGCTCGATCCGCACATCCTCGAACCCGTGTTTATCAAGGTGACGCCGCAGCGCGGGCAGAATGTCTTCGGGATCGGTGCCGACGACATAGCGCAATTGGCAGGTCGCGGTGGCGTGGGCCGAGATCGCATTGACCGGCGCTTCGGGGACGCCGCTTTTCATCGCGAGAATGGCAAAGCTGTTCCAGCCATAGGCGCGCTCGACCGGGGTCAGGTCTTTTTCGCCCCAATCGTTGTCGATGGCGGGGCCATCGTCGCTTTCGATCGGCAGGTCTTTCAACGCCGCGCGGACCGAGGGGGTCAGGCTGTCGGGCCGCCACTCGGAGATCTGGATTTGCCCGCGTTTGTCGGTGATGGTCGCCAGCGCTTGGGCCAAGATCATCGCCGGATCGGCCAGCAAGCCACCCCAATTGCCCGAGTGATGCGCCCCGTCGCGTTTGTCGATGATCAGATCAAAAGAGACCCCGCCGCGCGAGCCCATGAACATGGTCGGCACATCGGGTTGCAGGCGCGGCCCGTCCGAGGCGATCAGCACATCCGCCGTCAGCTTCTCGCGATGTTCGGTAAAGAACTCTGGCAAGCCCGCGCTGCCGGTCTCTTCGCTCATCTCGATCACGATGCGGCAGTTGAACCCCAGCTTGCCGCGCGTTTTCAGCACGGCCTCAAGAGCGGCGATATTGATCAGGTGCTGACCCTTGTTGTCGGCAGTGCCGCGGCCATAAAGCTTGTCGCCTTCTTCGACGAGTTTGAAAGGATGCAGCCCTTCGCGCCACTGGTCGGTCTGGGCGCGGATCACGTCGCCGTGGCCATAGGTCAGCACGGTCGGCAGGTCATCGCCCTCGCGGCGCTCGCCCACCAGAAAGGGGCCTCCGCGCGGGTCGGGATTGTCGTGAAAGCTACAGGCAAAGCCCATCGCGGTCAGCCGCGGCTCCATCGTCTCGACCAGATAGCGTTTGAGCTCGGGGGCTTGGTCGGGGTTCTGGCTCTCGGTCTCGTACGAGACGAGGTTGGCCAGTTCGGCTTGGAATGTCCCCTCATCGAAATAGGTCGAGATCGCTTCGATCGCGCTGTCGCGGGTCATGCTTCAATGTCCTTTGTCATATCTTCGGAAATGGCGTCGCCCCAAGGCGACATGATCTCGGTGCAGCCGGAATTCTGCCCGTTCGCGCGCATCACGCCTGCGGGACAGGCGAAAGCGTAGGGAAAGATCGTGCGTTTGGTCTCGGCGACCTCATTGTTCTCGCGCAGCCGGTCGAGCACATCGCGCGGCAGACTTTCATCGGCGATGAGCTGGTTGGTGTCCGAGGCGTCGATGCGGGGGGCGTGGAAACTGTCTTCGAGCGACATGTCGAAATCAGTGACGAAGGAGGACAATTGCGCCACCGCGCCGAGAATTTTGCGCCCGCCGGAGGCGCCGAAGGCGAAGCGTTTGTCGGCCTGTTCGCCGATCACCGGGCAGACATTCATCAGGCAGCGTTTGTTCGGGCCGAGCGAGTTTGGGCGGCCCTGAACCGGGTCGAACCACATGATGCCGTTGTTCATCAAAAACCCGGTCGAGGGCGAGACGACGCGGGAGCCGAAGATCGACAAAAGCGTCTGCGTCTGCGCCACCATATTCCCGTGACGGTCGACGACCGAGAAATGCGTCGTGCAGCCCGGGGCCTCGGGGCTTTCGCCGGTGTCGCCCATCGATCCGAGCCGCCGCGCATAAGCGCCCTTCAGCGCCGCAGCCATCGCGGCATAGCTGTCGGGGCCGGGAGCGCTGCCGAGGTCTTCGGTTTCCAGCGAGGCAAAGGTGTCGCGGAAAGTCGGGCCAGCGGTCAGCCCCGGGACGACATGGAACCGCGCGTCGCGGTAGGCGAAGTCAAGCGGGGCGTGGAACTCGGCGCGGTAGGCTTGCAGGTCGTCGCGGCTGAGGCAGCCGCCTTTCTCCTGCACATCCCGCGCCATGGCCGCGCCAAGGTCACCGTCATAGAGCGTGCGCGCCCCATGCCGCGCGATCTGGTCAAGGCTGTCGGCCATGCGCGATTGATCCAGCCGTTTTTCGGCCAGCGCGGTCCAACCGCTGATCGTCGGCCATTGCCCATCATCGAGGAAAACCGCCGCAGCGTCGGCATCTTTGGCCAATTCGCGGGTGCAAGAGGCAATGACGAGCGCGGCATACCAATCCACCGTCAGCCCCCTGCGGGCGTGGTCAATCGCCGGCGACAGCAGTTCGCCCCAAGGCATCTTCCCAAAGCGCGCGTGTGCTTGGCCCAGCCCATCGACCACACCCGGCACGGCAATTGCCGTAGCACCCTGCACGTTGCGGTCGCCTTCGACATGCTCCCACGGGAACAGATCGCCCGCCTTGCCGCGCCCGCTGAGCGGATAGTTCGCCGGGTCAAGCGCGCCGGGGCTGCGCATGCCGTGGTTCAATGCGTGGGCCTGACCTTCGTCAGCGCGCCAGAGCATCATTGCCCCGCCGCCTGCCGGGCCGCTCATCCACGGTTCCAACACGCCGATGACGAATGAGGTGGCGACGGCTGCATCTACCGCGTCCCCTCCCGCCGCGAGAACTTCGGCCCCCGCGATTGCCGCCAGACGGTGCTGTGCGGCAACGACGCCATGTTCGGTTTCGATGACGGTTTTGCGGGTTTGGCTGCTGTGCGACAGGTTCGATGACATGGGATTACTCTTGCTCGTACATGGGGGTTTCCGGATCGTGCAGATGGCAGGCCACATGCCCCTGCGGAATCGGGGTGTGACGTGGGGCCTTTTGCGTGCAGAGGTCCGTCGCACGCGGGCAACGGGGATGGAAGTGGCAGCCCGGCGGCGGCGCGATCGGATTTGGATAGGCCATGCCAAGCTGCGTGTCAGGCACACCCAAACCCGGCTCGGGCGTCAGCACGGATTTCAGCAGCGCCTGCGTGTAAGGGTGGCGCGGCGCGTCAAAAAGGCCCGCCACCGAGTTCTGCTCGACGATCTCGCCCAGATACATCACCGCCACGCGGGTCGCGAGGTGTTCGACCACCGCGAGGTCGTGGCTGATGAAAAGGTAGGTCAGGCCAAACTCTTCGCGCAGCTCGCCCAGAAGGTTGAGGATCTGGCTTTGTACCGACACATCCAGCGCCGAGGTCGGTTCGTCGCAGATCACCACTTCGGGCTTCATGATGAGCGCGCGCGCAATAGCGACGCGCTGGCGCTGGCCGCCTGACATCTGGCTGGGGTAGGTGTTCATCACCCGCTGTGGCAGGCCGACAACGTCGAGAATTTCCTTAACCTTCTGCTTGCGGCTGGCCTCATCACCGATGCCATGCACGCGCAGGGGCAGGGAGATCACGTCATAGATGCTTTTGCGTGGGTTGAGCGAGGAATAGGGGTCTTGAAAGATCGGCTGGATCCGCCGCGCCAGCGCCAGACGGCCCTGCTGCGTGATCTCTTCACCATCGATTTTGACATGACCTGCGGTCGGCTGCTCCAGCCCCAATAGGATCTTGGCGAGTGTTGATTTACCGCAACCGGATTCACCGACCAGTCCCAGCACTTCGCCTTTGCCCAATTGCAGCGACACGTCATTCACCGCCGTCAGCGGTTTGACCTTGCCGAACATGCCCTGTTTCACCCGGTAGGTCTTGCTGACGCCCGAAAGCTCCAGCACCGGGGGGGTGTTTACGCTGTCCTTCATACGGTCAGCTCCTTCTCGGAATGGCGTTTGCCATCGGGGAAAATGCAGCGGAAGGCGTGGCTGCCGTCCTCTCTTTTCGGGATCTCGCCCCGGCATTCGGCAACCGCATGGGGGCAACGGGTGCGGAAGACACAGCCCTCGACCTCGCCCACGAGCGAGGGCACGATGCCCGGGATGGTGCCCAGTTTCGCGCCGCGGTCGGTCTTGCCGGGCAGGGGAATGCAGCGCAGAAGGCCACGGGTGTAGGGATGCGACGGCGCGTTAAAGATGTCGGCTACCGGGCCGGTCTCAACCAATTCGCCCGCATACATCACGGCGACCTTATCGGCCACGCGCGCCACGACGCCGAGATCATGGGTGATCAGGATCACGGCCATGTTCATCTCGCGTCCCAGATCGTGCAGCAACCGCAGGATTTGCGCCTGAATGGTCACGTCAAGCGCGGTTGTCGGCTCGTCCGCGATGATCAGTTCCGGCTCGCACATCAGCGCCATGGCGATCATCACACGCTGGCGCAGACCGCCCGAGAGCTGGTGCGGATACTGCGAAAGACGGCTCTCTGCGGCGGTGATGCCGACTTTCTCCAGCAGTTCAATCGCCCGGTCCCGCGCCTGCTGGCGGCTGACCTTGCGGTGCAGCAACAGCGCCTCGGCCAGTTGATCGCCGATGGTGTAGGCGGGGTTGAGCGAGGTCATCGGCTCTTGAAAGATCATCGCCATCCGCGCGCCGCGCAGCTTGCGCATCTGGCCTTGGCTGGCGGTGGTCAACTCGGTGCCATCAAAGGTCATCCGATCCGCGCGGCGGTTGATGGATTTGCCCAAGAGCCCCATCAGCGCGAGCGAGGTGAGCGATTTGCCCGACCCGCTTTCGCCAACGATACACAGGGTTTCGCCACGGTTAAGGTCAAAGTCGATCCCACGCACCGCATGCAGGGTGCCGCTGCCCGTGGGGATGTCGAGCCGCAGGTTGCGGACGCTCAGAAGTGGTTCTGTCATGGGTCAGCTCCGGTTTTCGGGGGCGGTCACGTCGCGCAGGCCGTCACCCATCAGGTTGATCGCCAGCACCAGCACGAAAAGGACAGCGCCGGGGATCAAGACGAGCCACGGCTCGAACAGCATCATGTTCTTGCCTTCGGAGACCATCAGCCCCCAGCTTGGCGTCGGCGGTTGCACCCCAAGGCCAAGGAAGGACAGGGCCGCCTCGAGCAAGATCGCATGGGCCATTTCCAGCGTCACGACGACGATCAGGTTGTTGGCGATATTGGGCATGATCTCAGACAAAAGGATGCGCGGTGTGGAGGCGCCGATGACCTGAGCCGCCGCCACATATTCGCGCCGCCGCACCTGCATGGTCGAGGCGCGCATCACCACGGCAAAACGGTCCCAAAGCAGCAGGCCCAGAACGCCGATCACGACCTGAAGCGAGCCGCCGAGGATTGCGACGACCGCGAGGGCCACCAGCACCACGGGCATCGCCAGACGCACGTTGATAAGAAAGGTCACGACCGCATCGACCTTGCCACCGAAGTAGCCCGCAGCCACGCCCATGGCCGTGCCAATCACGCCAGAGATCAGCGCCGCCACGGCCCCGATCAACAGCGAAATTCGCGCACCGTAGATCAGGCGCGACAGGTAATCGCGGCCCAGATGATCGGTGCCCAAGGGATGCTCCCAAGTGCCGCCCATGAAAACGGGGGGCTCCATCCGGGTCATCAGGCTTTGGGCATAGGGATCATGCGGGGCTATCCACGGCGCGAGGATCGCAATGATCGTGAGGATGATCAAAACGATCGCCCCGATTAGCAGACCTTGGTGCCCAAAGACGCGTTTGCGCAGCATTTGACCGGGGGTCGGGCCGGTGATTTCGTCCAAAAGGCTGTCATGTGTACCAGCGGTGATCATGTCAGCTGCTCCTCATGCGGGGGTCGAGCCATGCGTTCAGCACGTCTGCGAGGAAGGTGAAAACGATGTAGAACATCGAGAAAATCAGGATCAGCGCCTGCACGGTGGGCAGGTCGTTGCGCGCAATGCTCTCCCACGCCAGATAGCCCGCGCCATGCAGGGCAAATATCGATTCAACCACGATGGAGCCGCCAAGCATGAAGCCCATCTGCACGGCCGCAAGGCTGACGACCGGGATGATCGCGTTGCGCAGCGCATGGCGGAACAGAACGCGGCGTTCATTGGCCCCCTTGGCCCGCGCGGTCCGGATGTAGTCCGAGTTCAGCACGTCCAGCATCCCGGCGCGCGTCAGGCGCATGATGGCGGGCATGGCGTAATAGCCCAGCACGATAGTCGGCAGGATGAAATGCCGCCACGTGTCGGTGCCCGAAGGCGGCAGCCAGCCCAGTTGGATCGCGAAGACTACGATCAGGATTAGGCCGAACCAAAAGCTCGGCATCGCTTGCCCCGCGACCGAGATAAACAGGGCCACACGGTCAATGATCGAATTGGGGCGGATCGCGGCGACCACGCCAAGCGGCACGGCTGTCAGCAGGGCAAATACAATGCCACAGACACCCAGCGTCATGGTCACGCTCAGACGGTCGGCAATCAGCGAGGCGACGGGCAGGCGGAAATAATAGCTCTCGCCGAAATCGCCCTGAAGGGCTGAGAACAACCATTCGCCGTATTGTACCAACATGGGCCGGTCGAACCCGTAGAGACGGCGCAGCGCCTCGATATCTTCGCCACTGGCGGTTTCGCCCGCAAGTGCTGCGGCAGGGTCGCCCGACAGGAACAGCAGGCTAAAGCTGATAAACGACACGGTAAAGGCCACGAGAAGGGCCAGTCCCAAGCGTTTGAGAATGAATTGAAGCACGGGTGCAACTACCTTGAGGCTGCGCCGCAGGCGGATGGCCTGCCGCGTGGGTCTGGGTGGGGTGCGGAAAAAAGCAGGGCAGGGGCACCGATCACGGCGCCCCTGCAGATTGGTTTACTTCCAGCTGGCCGTGGTGAAGCGCAGAACTTCGTCGGCTGTGGGCGTGTAGTCCACCTCATTGGTGGTCACGTAGTTGGTGTTGTAGGAGAACATCGGCGCCCAATAGGCTTCCTCGGTGATGCGCTCAATCGCCTTGGAGTAGTTCTCTTTGCGGACCTCTGGGTCGGTCGAGCTGTCGGCTGTGTTGAGGTATTCCAACGTCTCATCGTCCATCGCATAGTCGAGCGAGCCATGTTTGAAGAACTGGCTGACCATGGCAGAGGCGTCGTTGATCGAATAGCTGCCCCATGTCTGGAACGACACGGCGGTTTCACCCTTCATGTTCTGCTCGCGCAGGGCGGAATACTGCAACATCTTGAAGTTGGTATCGATGCCCACGGCGTTGAGATAGCTGGTGATCGCCTCGGCATATTCACGGTCGCGGTAGGCATAAAAATCGATGGTCAGACCGTCTTCATAGCCCGCTTCGGCCAGCAGTTCTTTGGCCTTCTCGGGGTTGTACTCATATTCGACCGCCGCCTCTTCGTCGCAGCCAAACTGGCTGGGGAAGCAGGGGGTGTAGACGACTTTGGACTTACCTTTGAGCAGCGCGTCGACCAGTTCCTGACGGTTGATCGCGTAGTTCACGGCCTTCCGCACGCGGATATCGGTGAAGGGGCTGTCCTCGGACCGGCCCGCCGCATCCAGCGTCAGATAACCCACACGCATGGTGGATTCATTGGAGACCTGAAACTCATCCCGCTCGGCCAGTTTTTCGGCTTGGTCCGAAGGCACCTGCCAGATCAGATCGAGCGACCCGCTGAACAGTTCGGCCATCTGGGTGTTAACATCCGGAATGGTGCGGATATCTACGTTTTTGATGCTGGGCTTGCCTTTGGGGCTGTCGTGATAGCCTTCATAGGCTTCCAGTTTGAAGTGCTGGCCGGGGACGACTTCGGTCACTTTATAGGGGCCGGTGCCGACGGGTTTCAGGCCCATGCCTTCGGGACCAGCTTCTTCGTAGTAGTCGCTGGGGTACATCGACACGGGGCCGGAGAGGAATTCGATGGCCGCCGGGAATTTCTCTTTCAGCATGATGCGGACGGTGTAATCGTCGATCTTCTCGGCCGATTTCATCCAGTTCACGTTGCGCTGCGTTTTCACGCCATTGGCCTCATCGGCCACGTAGTTGACGGTGAACACCACATCATCGGCAGTGAAGTCCGACCCGTCGTGAAATTTCACGCCTTCGCGCAGTTTGAACTCGATGGTCGTGTCGTCGATCCATTCCCATTCGGTAGCGAGGTTGCCCATGTATTCGTTGCTGACCGGATCGCGGTAGATCAACCCGTCCCAGACCGCGCGCTGCAGCACAACGCCTTCGCGCGATGAGTTGAAGTAGCTGTCGACGTTCTCAAGCTCTTTTGTGAAGGCGACGTTCAGCGTGTCGTCTGCCTTGTCCGCCCAAGCCGCACCCGTGGCGGCGGCAAGGACAAGCCCGGTGATGGTAGATTTCAGGACCGTGGATTTCATGGTCAACTCCCCTGTTGGTTTACGAATTTAGTTCCGTATCGTTTTTGACTTGCGAAGCGTATCATATAATAATACTTGATATCGCTATACGATTAGTAAACGCAATGAGCTTGGCATACGTCAAGCCCCGGTTTGAACAATTGGGCCGGTTTCAGGGGTAGGTGATTGGAAAATAAGCAAAATACGCTCTATGTGGGATCACTTGCCAAGGGGCTGCGACTGCTCCGCGCTTTTGATGAATCGCATACGGAATTGTCACTGGTAGAGCTGGCCGCGCGCAGCGGGCTGGACAAAAGTGCCGTGCAACGCCTTGCGAATACGCTGCATATCGAAGGCATGTTGGAGAAGGATCCGGCCACCCGGCGCTATCGCCCCTCCCATGCATGGCTCGAACTGGCCTATGCTTATTACTGGTCAGATCAACTGGTCGGGCAGGCGATTCCCAAGCTGATCGACCTCAGCCAAGAGATCGGTGAGACGGTGAATCTGGCCGAGCTTTCCAAGGACCATATCATCTACGTCAGCCGCTTGCCCTGCCAACGGACCTACTTCGCGGCGACGGTGATCGGGCGGCGGTTGCCTGCGCTTTCGACATCGGCGGGGCGGGCGATCATCTCGACCTTCTCGCCCGAGGATCGGGAAGAGGCGATTGAGACTTGGCCGCTCAAACCCTTTACCGCGCGCACCACGATGGACCGCGCCACGATCCGCAACAGCATCAATGAGGCCGTCCAACATGGCCATGCGATTTCAAGCGATCAGATGATTCTGTCAGAGATCGGTGTGGCTTGCCCGATCACCGGCCCCGACGGGCGCGCCTTTGCGGCGGTGCAATGTTCGGTCTCGGCTCACACCTGGACGCGCGAGCGGATCAGGGCCGAAATTCTGCCGCGGTTGCAGGACACGGCGAACGCGATTTCACCATCCTCACAGGTGCATCGGCGCTAGAAAAAGGCCGGAGCATTTCTGCCCCGGCCTTTGATTTCTTATTCCCAGTTCAGCTTTTCTTCGCGCTGCCAGAACCGCAGCTTGCGGCAGGATTGAAGGAAATCACCCGCATTCTCGGCAGAGACTTCCACCGTGCCCTCGTCCTTCTCAACACCGGCGGCATTGAGCAGCGGGTCCGCGGCTTTGGTCCACGCGATGAACTTGTTATGCGCAAAGGCGTCCGAGACGAAATCCTGCGAGGGTTTGTTCTTGGCGATCTTGTCGGCCTTTTCTTCGCCAAAGACCAAGGCCACCGCGTCAAAGACCACCGACGGCCCACCGTCGATCTTCTCATCCGCCGCGCGGGTGCTGCCATCTGACAGGGCCACCCCTTGGATATGCGGCGTCACGATCGCGACCATCGCACCTTCATCGGCGAATGTTTTCTCCAAGGCTTCCACGATCGACGCATCGGCGCCCTCCGTCAGGAACAGACCCAGCTTGCGGCCCGCGAAGGTGTTCGGCGGGTTTTTCAAAATGCTGAGCGCATCCGAAGGCGGCAGATCGGTGATTGGTTCCCGCGCGGGTGTGGCCGGTTCCGGCATCTCGGTCACGCCAAGGCCTTCGGCCACTTGTTTGGCCAGATCGTCATGCACGTTCATCAGGTGCGAGAGCATCCGCAGACGAATGCGCTCTTCCTGACATTTCGACAGCTCGAACGTATAGGCCGCCGCGATATGCTGCTGTTCGATCTCGGTCTGGCTGATGTAGAACTGCCGCGCTTGGCTGTAGTGGTCGGCGAACGTCTCAGAGCGCACGCGCTGCTTGGTGCCGCTGACCTCTTCGGGGTAGCTTTTGAACCCAATCTCAGGGTTTTCACGCGGGCCACCATCGTCGCCCCAGCTGTTGGGCTCATAGTTCACGCGGCCCTTGGGGTTGTGCATCGCCATATGGCCGTCTTGCTGAAAATGGTGGAACGGGCATTTCGGCGCGTTGATCGGAATATGGGGGAAGTTCGGCCCGCCGAGGCGTTTGATCTGCGTGTCGAGATACGAGAAGTTCCGCCCCTGCAACAATGGGTCGTTGGTGTGGTCGATCCCGCGCACGATATTCTGCGTACAAAAGGCAACTTGCTCGGTCTCGGCAAAGAAGTTGTCGACATTCGCATCCAGCGTCAGCGTGCCGATGATGCGCACCGGCACCTGTTCTTCGGGGATAAGCTTTGTGGCGTCGAGGATGTCGAACTCAAAGTTATCGGCAAAGTCGTCATCAAAGACCTGAATGCCCAGATCCCACTGCGGGTAATCGCCCGCGTCGATTGCATCCCACATGTCGCGGCGGTGGAAATCAGGGTCCGCGCCGTTGATCTTGAGCGCTTCGTTCCAGACCACTGATTGCACGCCCTGCTTGGGCTTCCAGTGGAACTTGACGTAGTGGGATTTGCCCTCGGCATTGACCAGCCGGAAGGTGTGCACGCCAAAGCCTTCCATGAAGCGGAAGGAGCGTGGGATCGCCCGGTCGGACATCTGCCACAGCGTCATGTGGGTCGCCTCGGGAGAGAGCGACACGAAATCCCAGAAGTTGTCATGCGCCGATTGCGCCTGCGGAAAGCCCCGGTCGGGGGCGGCTTTGACGGAGTGGACGAGATCGGGGAATTTGATCGCGTCTTGGATGAAGAACACAGGGATGTTGTTGCCCACCAAGTCCCAGTTGCCCTCTTTGGTGTAGAACTTCGTCGCAAAGCCGCGCACGTCACGGGCCAGATCGAAAGAGCCTTTGTTGCCCGCGACGGTTGAGAAACGGGTGAAGGTCGGGGTCTTTTCGCCGACGCGCTGGAAAATATCGGCGGCAGAGAGTTCGGGGATCGCTTCTTTGAGTTCGAAGTGCCCATGCACCCCGTAGCCGCGGGCGTGAACGACACGCTCTGGAATGCGCTCGTGATCGAAATGGAACATCTTTTCGCGGAAAACATGGTCTTCCATCAAAACCGGGCCGCGCGGGCCTGCTTTGAGCGAGTTCTGATCATCCGCGATTGGACCGCCCTGCGCAGTCGTCATCGTCATTTCGCGGTCCGTGGTTTGCTGGCGGGGTTCACCGCCTTTGCCAAGTTCTTTGTCTGTCATGATCTTTCTCCACAGCGCCCCCGGAAATAATCGGGAGGATTTCTTGCTAATATGTGGCGGGCACAGATGGCCGCTCCTGAGGGGGCGGTAATCGCCCGACCCTATGAAAGTTCAACAGCCCCGGCGGTGCGGGGTTCCGATGTTTCTGCGACCTGAGCGGGAAAGTTCTCGCCCCTCCAGCAATTGGTTGGTGCCTGACCGGGCGACACGGGTGCTTCCTCTTCCTCTGGCAGGTTTAGAAAGGCGCGCAGCTTCGCGATATGCGCAGGCAGTTCTCGGACCGGGACGCGCTGCGGTTGCGGAACCTGTGCGGGCCAGCACCCCAAAGTGCCGCGCTGCACCTGATCAAGAAAGGTCGCTGCATTCGGCAAACAGTCGTCGGCCAGATATTCCGTTCCGGTCAGCCGAATGCGAAGCGTATCCGCCATTCCGCCCGCCGCCCGTCCGACAAGCCTGCAAGAGGCTTCGACCCAGATGTCATCCGCGTGATGCACCCGAAGGCCCGCCGCCCGCGCGGCGCGGATGATCGCGCGGTCCTCGCCGCAGGGGATCGGGGCGAAGCCGCCGACGGCCTCATAGGCCGCGCGGGTAAAGCCAAGGCTGGCCCCCGGCGCTTCGCCGTGGCTGTTTTGCAGATCGGCGCAGTTGGGGGCATGGCGGGCGTAGCACTCCAGCACCAAGCGGCGATAGGCAGTTTCATGGGCCTCTAGGCCGGGGTCTTGCCCCGCCAAACAGACGGCCTCATCCGGGTTCAGCGTGACCTTGCCACAAAGGGCATCGTAGCGGTGCAGGTGTTGAATGCTGCGGGCGACCCAATCGGGGCTGACGCGGCAATCGGCATCGGTGGTCAGGATCTGGCGCAGATGGGGCATCTGCTCCATGGCCACGGCGCAGCCCTTCCGCCGCGCCGCCCCGACCCCCATGCCGGGCGGAAAGGTGAGGTCGAGCACAGAAAAGTCGATGCCATGTCGCGCCGCCGCAAGCGTGGCAATCTTGGCGGTGTCGTCGTCGGTGTTGTTCACCACAAGGATCACGCGAATACGGTCATTGCACTGCGGGGCAAGAGCGCCCAGGCAGGCGCCGATCCGCTCCGCCTCATTTCGGGCGGGGATGATGATTGCGGTGTCCTTCCAGCGCTCGAAACTCATGCCCGCTCCCCCGGAAACGCGCGGTCGATGCGGTAGTTCTCGGTCTCACTCACGCAGGTGAATTCATGGGTGCTGAGCGCACGTGCAAAGCCCTTGAGCGCCTCTTCTCCCTGAAGCGGGTTCCCGGTGTCACCGCGCCAGGTCACACAGATGATCTCGGCCTGCGGCCAACGGGTCGCGATGTCGGAGGCCAGATGCTCCAGCCCCGGATGATCCAGAAAATAAAGCACCTCTGACAGGATCAGCAGATCAAAGTCACCCTCGGGCAGGGGGCCGGGATAGAAGCCTTGAATGAACCGCCCCTCAGGCACCGCTTGCCGCGCGGCGATGAGGGCGCTGGCCACGGCGTCCATCCCGGTATAGCGCGCACAAAGGTCAATCAGGTGCCGCGCCAATTGCCCATTGCCGCAGCCCAACTCAAAGGCCGAGCGGTAGCCATCTTGCGCAAGCGCCGCCCGTGTCGCCGCGAATTTGGCCTGCTCATAGGCGCTGTGCTCAAACCCCCAAGGATCGCTCGTCTCGGCATAGAGACCTTGAAGGTGATCCAACCCCACGCCCATCACGGCATCCTCCAGAAAATCTCATCTCGCTGCGCGAAAAGGTCGATCATCGCATCGGGCAGGACAAAGCCTTGGGGGTCGTCTTGCACGACCTCCCCAAGCTGGCTGCGATGCGCGCGGATCGCGGCGGTTTTGGCCCCACGGTAGGTGGCGGTGTCGAGGGTGAGGGGGGCGTAGCCAGCGGTGTTTGCTGCGAAGTTCGGATCGTCAAAACGGCTCCAGACCGGGTAGCTGTGGAAATGCAGATCGGGGCGCTGCGCCCGCAACGCCTCGGCCAGTTTTGCGGTTGTCTGATGATCGCAATGTTTGTCTTCGCGGGCGGGAACAAAGACGTGCCGCGCGGCTTGGCCGTCGATCAGCGCTGTCAGCGCGGGCAGGATGTCGGCGGCGAAAACCTCATGCAAACGGCTGTCAGGGTGGCCGAGCCACGTCAGGTCCGCCGCCCCGCCGCCGAGAATTTCAAGCGCCTCAATCAACTCGCCGCGGCGCGTTTCGGCCAATCGTACCGGGGGCCAGTCGCGAGAGGCGGGGTGGCTGGCGCTGCCATCGGTCACGCAGACAACATGCGCCCCGGCGCCTGCAAAGGCACGGGCCAAAAGGCCGCCGCAGCCAAGTGTTTCATCGTCCGGATGCGGTGCCAAGACCACGATCTTTTCACGGCCCGACAGGGCATCGGCCAGAGGCGCGTTGCGGCTCATCCAAAGACACCCCAAGTCGCTTTTTCGCTGGAAAGTGCCTGGCCCGCGGCACGTTGCAGAAAGGCGTCCCGTGCCGCTTGGCGCAGGTAGACCGACAGGTCTCGCGCCATGCGGCCAGTCTCGGAAGAGGCCGTGAAATGCCGCAGGCCGAGGCTTTGCTCAACCGCTTTGATCGTGTCGAGGGCGACTTCCTCGGTGTAGAGCCGCGCCGCGATGGAGGTGCCGACGATGGTCTCTCCCTCGTGGTCGCCCACGTTGGCCTGACCTGCGCGTTCGACCAGTGCCATCCCGGCCCAGACCCGCATCAAGACCTGCATCAGCCGCGCCAATTGGGCTTCGGCTTCAAGCCGGTCCATATCGCGCAGGGTGCTGGCCGCCGCATCGATCAACCCCGCGGCCGCGCCAGCCTGAAGCGCCGCGATCCGCCAGACCCCGCCGATGAAATGCGGCTCTTTCAGGTAGTCACCCGGGGCACCGATAAGGGCGTCCTCGCCCAAGGGCAGCCCGGAGAAATTATACGTCCCCGAGGCCGTGGCCCGCATCCCCAGCATGTCCCATTGCGTGGCATCGCCCCGTTTCGGGGCGGTCACATCGATCAGCGCAAGCTGCACCTGCGCGCCGGAATTGAGCGTGATAAGCGCGTGCGTGACGGTACCGAGACCAGAGGCGAAGATCTTCTCACCTTGCAACACCCCGTACTCGGCCGTTGTAGGCGTGCCGCCATTGGCCCCCCAAACCCCCAACAGTCCCCCGTCTTTGATCACCTGTTTTGCGTGTTCTGCCTGTGCCGGACTGCCGTAGAGCCGGATCAGGCGCAGCGCGTTAACGTGGCCTTCCCACAAACGCCCCACGCTAAGATTGGCCGCGCCGATTTGCATCAGCGCATGGGCGGTGCGCAGGGGGGAGGCAGCACCGTCTTCGAGCATCAGACCCGCGTCGCGCAGAATGTCGATGGAGGCGCTGATCGGTGCCGTGCCCGCCTCCTCGTCCGGCGCCGCTTTGCGCAATGCGCTTCGGGCCGCTTGAGAAAGGACATCCGGTTGAGAACTGGGCGGAAAAGGATCGAAACGCGGCGCACTGTTCATGGCAGTTTCCGACAGCCGCTCACGGGTATCATCATCAGATCAAGCATCACGATTCAGCCCCCATTCATGAAACGGGCAGCCTGCGCGGTCGGTAGCACTGCCTTTGACAGTGCAACCGATCAACTTATGCCTTGGTTCCCCCTTACGTTGCAGCCGCGAGGGGGGAGCCGATTTCAGCCCTCAGGAATCTCGCCCATCACCTTGGGCACATGGTATCCCTTTTGCACTGCCTCGCGCGCGCGCAGCCGCTGGTACCACGCCCGGACATTGGGGTAATCGGCAAGGTCGATCTGCTGCCATTCATAGCGCGACACCCAAGGCCAGCAGGCCATATCGGCGATGGAGTATTCGCCGCAGATGTGATCACGCCCCTCAAGCTGTTTGTCGAGCACGCTGTAGAGGCGTTTGACCTCGGCGCCGAAGCGTTCTTCGGCATAGGCGGCCTTGCCGGGATTGAAATGCAAGAAATGATGCGCCTGCCCCGCCATGGGGCCAAAGCCGCCCATTTGCCACATCAACCATTGCATCACCTCGGCCCGCGCGGCCTGACCTTCGGGCAGAAAGCGGCCATATTTCTCAGCGAGGTAGACCATGATCGCGCCGGATTCCATCAAGCTCACCCCGGTGTCATGGTCCACGATGGCGGGGATTTTGTTGTTGGGGCTGATTTTGAGGAAGGCGGGACTGTGCTGCTCATCCTTGCCGATGTTGATGGAATGGACGTTATAGTCGATCCCCAATTCTTCCAGCAGGATCGAGACCTTGCGGCCGTTCGGGGTGGTCCATGTGTAAAGGTCAATCATCGCTTTGGTTCCATATGCAGATGCGCGGTTTAATTTCTTGCAATGTTAAGCAGGCAGTTTGCGGCGGGTCAACGTAAGGAACCGCGGGGGTGGCAGGAGGTTTGCTTGACAAGGCACCAATTTGCGGAGCGAAGATGCAGAAAAGTGATCCCCTATCGCAGCCCGACATCGCTGATCGCGCGCAATCCGTTTTGGAAAAGCTTTGCGCGCGGGACCTCCATATCGTCACCGCCGAAAGCTGTACCGGCGGGCTGGTTGCCGCCCTTCTGACGGATATCGAAGGTTGCTCTCATGCGTTTGAGCGTGGTTTCGTCAGCTATACGGATCAGTCTAAACACGAGCTTTTGGGGGTTGACCGGGCGCTTTTGAACGCATGCGGCGCGGTCTCCCGCCCTGTGGCGATTAAGATGGCCGAAGGGGCAATGGCGCGCTCAGGTGCGCAGATTGCCGTCTCGACCACCGGATTTGCCGGACCGGGACGCCCCGAGGACGAAGAGGGACTTGTGCATTTTGCGCTTGCACGCGAGGGATGTAACACGGTTCATCGGGCCGAGTCCTTTGGGGCCATTGGCCGCGATGCGATCCGGCAGCGATGCCTTGAAACGATATTGGATATGTTGGAAGAGAGCCTGACGTGAGCAAGAGCCAAGCCGCCGCCTTTACCGCCTACCACCGTCACGGCTTTGTCCGGGTGGCGACCTGTACACCCCATGTGCGGCCTGCTGATGTGGCCTTCAACCGCGATAGCCTGCTGGACGAAATGCGCCGCGCCGATGCGGCACGTGTCGATCTGCTGGTCTGTCCCGAACTGTCGCTCTCGTCCTATGCCATTGACGATCTGCACATGCAGGATGCGCTGTTGAATGCGGTGGAAGAGGCGCTTGGCGTGCTTGTCGAAGCCAGTGCCGAGATGACCCCCGTGATCCTGCTTGGCGCGCCGCTGCGTCGGGAGGGGCGGCTTTATAACTGCGCTGTCGTGATCTCACGCGGGCAGGTGCTGGGCGTCGTGCCAAAGTCTTACCTGCCCAATTACCGCGAGTTCTATGAGAAACGCTGGTTCGCCCATGGCCGTGACACTGGCGGAGAGATCACCGTCGCGGGCTGCCGCGTGCCCTTTGGCGATGATCTGATTTTCGAGGCGACGGATCTGCCCGGTATGATCTTCCACGCCGAGATCTGCGAAGACCTTTGGACGCCCGCGCCGCCCTCGTCGGAGGCCGCACTTGGGGGGGCGCTGATCCTCGCCAACCTTTCGGCCTCCAACATCGTGATCGGGAAATCCTCTGACCGCCATCTGCTGTGCCGGTCGCAATCCATGCGCGCCTTTGCGGCCTATGTCTATTCCGCCGCCGGGCCGGGAGAGAGCACGACCGATCTGGCTTGGGACGGGCAGGGGATGATCCATGAGTTGGGCGACCTTTTGGCGGAATCCACCCGCTTCTCGCTTGAGCCGGAACTGACCATCGCTGATGTGGATTGCGGGCGCATCCAGTCCGAGCGGATGCGGACGGGCAGTTTCCACGACGCCGCGCGGCACCGCGCGCCAGAGTTTCGCCGCGTCACCTTCGCCCATCAGCCGCATCATGAAAACGCCGGGCTGATCCGCCCGCTGCGCCGTTTTCCCTATGTGCCGAACCGCGAGAGCCACCTCGACCAAGACTGCTACGAGGCGTTCAACATTCAGGTCGAAGGGCTGCGCCGCCGGTTCGAGGCGACCAAGGGCAAGACCATGGTGATCGGCATTTCCGGCGGGCTGGATTCGACCCATGCGCTGATCGTGGCGGCCAAAGCCTGTGACCGTATGGGCATCCCGCGCGACCGTATTCTTGGGTTCACCATGCCCGGCTTTGCCACCTCCGAAGGGACCAAGTCCAACGCTTGGAAGCTGATGAAGGCGATGGGCATCACCGCCGATGAGATCGACATCCGCCCCGCCGCGCGGCAGATGCTGGAGGATATGGATCACCCCTTTTCAGACGGGGAGCCGGTCTATGACATCACCTTTGAAAACGTGCAGGCCGGGCTGCGCACCGATTACCTTTTCCGGCTGGCCAACCAGCGGCAGGGCTTCGTCATCGGCACTGGCGATCTGAGTGAGCTGGCGCTTGGCTGGTGCACCTACGGCGTCGGCGACCAGATGAGCCATTACGCGGTGAACACCGGCGTGCCGAAGACGCTGATCCAATATCTGATCCGTTGGGCCACCCGCTCGGGCCAGTTCGACGCAGAGACGGACGGGGTGCTGCAAGCCATTCTGGACACCGAAATCTCGCCCGAATTGGTGCCCGCAGGCGAAGATGAAGAGATCCAAAGCACCGAGGCGATGATCGGCCCCTATGAGCTGAACGACTTCTTTCTCTTTCACACCATGCGCTACGGGCTCGCCCCATCAAAGGTAGCCTTTCTGGCGTGGCACGCATGGCACGACATCGAAGAAGGGCGCTGGCCTGAAGGCTTTCCGCAGGCCAAGCGCAACGCCTATGACTTGGAGACCATCCGCCATTGGCTCGAAAAATTTCTGCACCGTTTCTTTGCCACCAGCCAGTTCAAACGCTCGGCCTTGCCGAATGGGCCCAAGGTCAGCGCCGGGGGCGCGTTGTCGCCGCGCGGTGACTGGCGCGCGCCTTCGGATAGTGTGGCAACCCCGTGGTTGGAAGAGTTGCGCAGCAACGTGCCGGAAAGCTGGCCGAAAGGCTAAGCCGCGCTATTCCTCGCGGCTCAACTCGCCTTCGACAAAATTCGGGGTCAGCGGCGGTGCCGCGTGCCGCTCTTGGGTTTCGGGATCGCTGCGCAGGGTCATGCGCAGCAGCCCCCATGCCACGATGATAAGTTGAAAGCCGCCAAGCGCCAGCGGCAGGCCGCGCGGCCCCAGCGTATCCAGCAGCACACCCGCCAGCAGCGGGCCGATTGCCGCGCCAATCCCCTGCATCAGCACCAAACCGCCCGAAACCGCCACCACCGCCGAGCCGGGGGCGCGGTCGTTGACATGGGCGATCACGATGGACTGCGCAGGCAGGACCAGCCCGCCTATGGCGAACCCCAGAACCAGCAGCATCGTCCCCGTCGGCGCCGGGATCGGCAGGGTCAGCAACATCAAGGCGCTGCCTGCGGCGGCTAGCCCCACGCCAAGACCGCGGCGGCTCATCCGGTCGGACATCCAGCCCAGCGGGAACTGAAGCACCAAGCCGCCGATCGTAAAGGCCGCGATCAGCAGGGCGATGCGGGACTGCGTGTATCCCATTTCCTGAGCAAAGAGCGGTGCCAGCCCGTAGAATGTCCCGATGGAGGCCCCGACCAGTCCGGCGGCCACCGCGCCATAGGGCGAAAGGCCCCAAAGGCGGCGGAGCGAAGGCGGCTCTTGCGCGCCCTCAGAGCGCGGCCCTTCCACGCGGCTTAGCGAAATTGGCACCAGCGACAGTGACATGACGATCGAGACGAGCACGAAGAGGATGAACTCAGCCGGATCCCCAAGGTTAAGCAGGAACTGCCCCGCCGCCCCCGACGCCATGCCGACCATGCCATAAACCGCCAGCAACTTGCCCCGCTGCGCGGAACTGACCGACGCATTGAGCCAGCTTTCCGTGACGATGATTAACCCGGCAAAGGCGAAACCCGTCAGGCAGCGCACCGCGATCCAGACCCAAGGATCGACAAAGGCCAAATGCATCAGCGCCGCCGCAGAGGCAACAGAGGCGAGCGCGGCAAAGGTGCGGATGTGCCCCACGCCGCTGATCAGCCGCGGCGCGACGAAAGACCCAATGCTCAGCCCCGCGAAAAAGCCCGACATGATCAGGCCGGTGGTCGCCCCGCCAAACCCCTCAAGCCCCGCGCGCACGGCCAAAAGCGTGCCTTGCAGCCCGTTGCTCATCTGCAAAAGCGAGAAGCCCAGTAGCAGTGTCGCCAGTGGTAGAACCGTCGCGCGCATGATGTCCCCTTTGGTCTTTTGTCTGGCCTTGGCCCCGGTGATTGCCTGGCCTTTGGGCCGGAATATGTGCGGCGGCAATCGAATTTCTAGTAATCAAGCCCCCCGCCCTTTCACCGGGCTGGGTTCCGCGCCATAGTGGTAGCAGCCAGCGGCCCCGTCAGGGAATGCCCGGCCATTGATCAAGCAGATTTGACGTGCCTTTTTCGGGGGGATGCTCAATTATGCGCCTTGTGAAACAATTTGAAAGCGCATCCCCGTGAAATCCCTGCGCCAATTTTTCGTATTTTTGCTGGTTCTCATTGCTGGTCTTTACATGATGTTGACCTTCGTCCCCGCCTCCCGCCCCTATGTGGCTGAGACGGGTCTGCTCGATCTTTTGGGGATCGAGGTCGCATCGCAAGAGCCGGGGTCGTCAGGCCGCGGTTGGGGTGGCGGCGGGCCATCGCTGGTTGTCACGGCAGCGGTCAGCCAAGAGACCTTGGCCGACCGGATCACCGCCATCGGCGACGGGCACGCGCGCCGCTCGGTCACGCTGCGCTCCAACGCCGTCGGGGTCATCACCGATCTCAACCTGCCCGCCGGACAGTTGATCGAGGCGGGCACCGTGGTCGCCCTGCTTGAGAATGAGGCCGAGCAGATTGCCCTGAAACAAGCCGAATTGCAGCTTGAAAACGCCCGGACCGAGCAAGACCGGGTGAAGCGGTTGCAAAATACCGGTGCCGTCAGCGAAGTGCGCCTACGCGAGACGGAATTGGCCCTGCAAAGCGCTGAACTTGCGCTCAGCCAAGCGCAGTTCGATCTGTCGCAACGCCGCATCCTCGCGCCGATCTCGGGCTGGGTGGGGATCACCGACATCGAAGAAGGCGACCGGGTGAGTGCGCAGGATCAACTGGCCACCATCACCGACCGCAGCGAGATCCTGATCGATTTCCGCGTGCCCGAGCGGGTGGTGGGCAAGCTGGACCTTGGCAAAGAAATCACGGTCACCCCGCTTGGGATGCGTGATTTGACGCTGACGGGCGAGGTCAGCGCCATCGACAGCGTGATCGACCGCGCCAGCCGCACGCTTTTGGTCCAAGGCCGGGTGCCGAACGCAGACGACCAGTTGCGCGCGGGCATGGCCTTTTCGGTCAGCCTTACCTTTGTCGGCGACCCTTTCTTGGCGATCCCGCCGCTCGCGGTGCAATGGTCCTCGGACGGGCCATTTGTCTGGGCGGTGCGGGAGGGCAAGGCGCATCAAATCGCGGTCGAAATCGCGCAGCGCAACAGCAATTCCGTTCTTGTCCTGTCGGAGGGCCTGACCGCCGAAGATGTGGTGGTGACCGAAGGCGTGCAAACCCTGCGCGAAGGTGGAGAGGTGCGCGAGACAAACCGCTCGGGCCGTGCTCAATCGGGTGCCGCCATTTCTGAAAAGACAACCCTATGAGCGCCCCGCCCTCTGATGAAGGCGCCCCGCCGCCTGCCACCGCGTCGGGCACAGCGCTTTTCGTACGGCGGCCTATCCTCGCCTTTGTGCTGAACGCGCTGATCGTGCTGGCGGGGATTGCCGCGCTTTTTGGCGCCGAGGTGCGTGAGCTTCCCAATGTCGACCGGCCCGTCGTTACCGTCACCACGACATTCTCGGGCGCGTCCCCGGAATCCGTGGATCAGGAATTGACCGGTCGGATCGAAGGGGCCGTAGGCCGCGTCTCGGGTGTGCGGGCGATTTCTTCAAACTCCCGCTTTGGGCGCAGCCGGGTCACGCTTGAGTTCAACGACAGCACCGATATCGACGTGGCTGCCACCGATGTGCGCGACGCGGTGGCGCGGATCGTGAACCAACTGCCCGAGGGCGCCGAGCAGCCGCAGATCGTCAAAGCCGACGCCAACGCCCAGCCGGTGATGCGTATCGCCGTGACCTCCATGGGCCGCTCGCCCGAAGAATTGACCAAACTGGTGCAGGACCGCGTCGAAGACCGGCTGATCTCGGTCAACGGGGTGGCGGATTTGCAGGTCTATGGCGACCGCGAACCGTTTTTCCGCGTCGATATTGATCAGTTGGAACTGGCCAGCCGGGGCCTGACCTTGGGCGACATCCAGCGCGCCTTGGCCGATGTCGCCTATGACGCGCCTGCGGGTGATCTGGCCGGGGACCGGCAGTCGATCAACGTGCGCACCACCGCCAGTGTCGCGACCACGCAGGCCTTTGAGGCGATGGAGATCAAAGAGAATGTCCGGCTCGGCGATGTGGCCACCGTGACGCTCGGCCCCGCCGATGGTGAGACGATCCTGCGGGCCAATGGGCAGTTGGGTCTGGGCATCGGCATCATCCGACAGGCGACCTCGAACACGCTTGAGATTTCGCGCGATGTGCGCGCCGTGGTGGCAGAGTTGAACGAGACGTTGCCCCAAGACGTGCGGATTTTCGTGACCTCGGATGATGCGACCTTTATCTCTGGCTCGATCCGCGAGGTGCTGTCGACGCTGGCCTTTGCCGTGGGCATCGTGGTGGCGGTGATCTTTATCTTCCTGCGCGATTTCCGCGCCACGCTGATCCCGGCGCTGACCCTACCCGTGGCGCTGATCGGCACTTTGGCGGCGATCTATCTGGTCGGGTTTTCGATCAACATCCTGACTCTTTTGGCACTGGTTCTGGCCACTGGCATGGTCGTGGATGATGCGATTGTGGTGCTAGAGAACATCGTGCGCCAGCGGGCGGCGGGGATGGGGCCACGGGCGGCGGCGGTGCTGGGCAGTTCGCAGGTGTTCTTTGCCGTGGTCACCACCACGGCCACGCTGGCGGCGGTCTTTATCCCGCTGTCGTTCCTGCCCGGTCAGGCGGGCGGGCTGTTTCGGGAGTTTGGCTTTACCCTCGCCATTGCGGTGATGCTGTCCTCGGTGGTGGCGCTGAGCCTTTGTCCGGTGCTGGCCAGCCGTCTGCTGACCAAACCCGCGGCGGAGAACCCACGCGGCCCTGTCGTGGCGCTTGGCAATGCGTTGTTTCGGCTCTACGCCGCGACCCTCAAAGGGGCGCTGGCGATGCCCTATGTCGTGGTACTGATCGCCGCCTTCGTCGCGTTGACGGCAGTGCTGGTGGCGGGCGAAATTCGCCAAGAGTTAACCCCGCGCGAAGATCGCGCCGTGGCGCTGCTCAGCGTGTCGGCTCCGCAGGGCGTCTCGCTTGATTATACCCAAGCCAAGATGCGCGAGATTGAAGACCTGATCACCCCACTGCAAGAGGCGGGCGAGGTGACGAACATCTTCTCCATCACCGGGTTTGGCGCGGATAATCGCGGGTTCATGGTCTTCACCCTTGCCGGTTGGGAAGACCGCGCGCGCAGCCAAGATGAGATCGTGGGGCAGATCAACGGCAAGCTGCGCGGCATCGTCGGCGTGCGGGCTTTTGCGATCCAGCCCAACTCCCTCGGTATTCGCGGCGCGGGGCGGGGGCTGTCTTTCGCGATCACGGGCAACAATTATGAGCAACTGTCGCAGGTCGCGCAGGCCATGGTGGACCGGCTGAGCACTGACCCCGCGATGGGCCAAGTGCGGCTGGAATATGAGCGCACGCAACCGCAGCTTTTCGTGCAGATCGACCGGACGCTCGCGGCTGATTTGGGCGTCGACATCACCGGGCTGGGCCAAGCCTTGCAAGCCATGCTCGACGGGCGCGAGGTGGCATCGGTCTTTATCGACGACACCAGCTACGGCGTGCAGATGTTGTCGACCTCGGACCCGGTGAACGACCCGCGCGACCTTGAGAACGTCTTTGTCCAATCGGGCAACGGACAGATGATTTCGCTGGCCAGTTTTGTCACCCTCGAAGAGCGCGCCGTCGCCCCTGAGTTGGACCGGGAGGGGCAGAACCGCTCGGTCGAGATTTCCGCCGGGCTGACGCCGGGCCTGTCGCTGGGCGATGCGTTGGAACAAGTGCGCGCGGTCGGACAAGAGGTGTTGGACGACGAAAACCTGATCGTGCCATTGGCCGAGGCCGCGGCGTTGGATCAAACCAGTTCCGGGCTGTTCGTGACCTTCGGCTTTGCGATCCTTGTGGTTTTCCTTGTCCTCGCTGCGCAGTTCGAGAGTTTCGTCTCTGCCATCGTGGTGATGGCCACGGTGCCATTGGGCCTTGCCTGCGCGATTTTCGCGCTGCTGATGACGGGGCAAAGTCTGAACGTCTATAGCCAGATCGGGCTGGTCATGCTAATCGGGATCATGGCCAAGAACGGGATTTTGATTGTCGAATTCGCCAACCAGCTGCGCGATCAGGGGGCGGATATTCACGATGCGATCTTCGGGGCCTCTACCATCCGTCTGCGCCCGGTGATGATGACGATGACCTCGACCGTGCTGGGGGGCGTGCCGCTGATCCTGTCCTCGGGCGCGGGGGCCGAGGCGCGCGAGGCGCTCGGCTGGGTCATTGTCGGCGGCTTGGGCATGGCCACGCTTTCGACGCTCTATCTCACGCCCGTCGCCTATTTCTTGCTGGCACGTTTCACCACGCCCAAAGCCGCCGAAGAAGCCCGCCTTCAGGCCGAATTGTCCGAAGCGCAATTGGTCTGAGCGGCCGTTGCCGCCGATATTTCTGCGCCCATGCAACTTCCCACCGCACTGGGCGTTTAGCCATGTAGGATCGAACCGAAAGGGACAGACACGTGCGTGGCGATTTGGATTTAGCGAAGGCGGACCAGCAGCATCCGACTGACGCGGCAACGCGCCAGAGCCTGTTTACCGATAAGTCCACATGGCGCGTTGCACGGGCCGAGCGTTTTGGCCTTGTGGTCGATGCGGCGGATTACTTCCGTGTCTTGCGCAAAATCTTTCTCGGCGCGCGGCAGCAGTTGATGCTGATCGGCTGGGATTTCGACTTTGAGCTTGAGATGCTGCCGGGCGAGAGCGATGAGGACGGCAATGCGCCGGACGGCTATCCCAACCAACTCGGCGCCTTTGTAGAGGCGGTGGTTGAGCGGACGCCGGAGTTGCATGTCTACCTGCTGAAATGGAACGGGGCCGTGCTGGCTGCGCCGGGGCGGCTGGTGCCCTCACTGGCGCTGAGCCTGTTTGGCGGTGACCGGATCCATTTCGCTTTGGACGGGCATCACCCCTTTGGCGCCTGCCACCACCAAAAGATCGTCGTGGCCGATGATGCCTTGGCCTTTTGCGGCGGCATCGACGCGACCGAAGACCGCTGGGACACGCCCGATCACCTGCCGCATGATCCACGCCGGGTGCGCAAAGACGGCTCTCCCTCCGACCCATGGCACGATGCCACCTCGGCGATGTCCGGCCCTGCCGCTGCGGCCTTGGGCGAACTGTCGCGCCGGCGTTGGTTGCGAGCCACAGGGGATGAGATCGCGCAGCCCAAGGGCGCGCCGAAGTTTGAATGGCCCAACGACCTGCCGGTGGATGCCGAAGACATTGATGTGGGGATCGCCCGAACCGAGCCGCCCTTCGACGAAGAGCCGCTGATCAATGAGATCGAACAACTCTACCTCACCGGGATCAGATCGGCCCGCGACTATATCTATATTGAATCGCAGTACCTCGCTGCAGACTCGGTCTGTGATGCGCTCAAAGCGCGTTTGGCCGAAGAGGGCGGGCCCGAGATCGTTATCATCAACCCGCGCGATGCGGAATCGCAGCTGGAAGATGACGCCATGCATGTCCTGCGTGAACGTCTGGTCGAAGACTTAAAACGGGCGGATCACCAAAACCGCTTCCGCATCTATTTCCCCGTCACCGACGAGGGGGAACCGATTTATGTGCATGCGAAGATCATGATCATCGACGACCATCTTCTGCGTCTCGGCTCCAGCAACCTCAACAACCGCTCCATGGGGTTTGACACCGAATGCGACGTGGCGATCGAGCGCCCCGCGCAGGTGATCGAAGGGTTCAGGACCCGCCTCATCGCCGAGCACTTGGGCCTGCCGCCCGCCCGTGTGGCCGAGGTGATGGCCGAAAAGGGGTCGATGATCGGAGCAATTGAAACCCTGAACCGCAAGAAAGGTCGCGGCCTGCGTGCCGTGTTCCGGGGCAGCGAGACGGTTGTCGGCGGCTTTCTGGCAAACACCCGGCTGCTTGACCCGCGCTATCATCCCGGAGAGGGCACCACGACCGGGCGCGGCATTCGCCCGCGTCACATGGCGTTGATCGCAGGGGGGCTGGGCCTTGCGTGGCTGGCATGGCGCAAATGGGGCCGCCGCGATCCTGAGGTCTAAGGTCTGGGCTCGGCGGCAGGTGCCGCGAAACGCGCGCTATCTTGCACAGGGTTGCGCTCGGCCGGTGCCGCTGGCGCGGTGAGCACGCGCCGCGATGTTTCGGCAGTCCAAGCGATCCCATAGAGGGCCGCCGTTCCCACCGCAGGCAGCACCCATGGCATCCAAGCTGCCTCGGGCCGTGCCATCATCAACGCCTGACAGACCAGTGCGAGCACCGTGCCACTGGCAAAGATCAACAGCCCATGCCGACCAATCAGCCGGAAGGGGCGCGCCATCTGGTGACCAGAGAGGCGGGTCACGCTTGGCAATTGCGACAGAAAATACCCCAAAGCCAGAATATGGATGAACCGCGGGGCGGAGAGATAGGTCTTGTCATGGGAGGTGATGTTGAAGGGAACCCCGGCTTCGCGCAGGTGATGCATCTGTAGGTTCAGGAATTTGCCCAAGCCCGGCACATAGCGCCATGCCAGCACCCCTAGCAACACCGCGACGGACAGCCAAAACAGCGCTTTCGACGCGGGAAAGAACCGATAGCCCTGCCGTTGGCTGAGCCCAACCAGCAGGCCGCAGACAAAGATTGCCTGCCACGCAAAAGGGTTAAAGAACCAGCCGCCCGGATTGGGGTAGTTCGGCAGGTTCAGTCGGAGAACGCCGGTCAGCAGCCAAAGGGTCAGCGACAGCGCCAAAAGCAGCCGCGGCCAGCGCAGCCCCAGCATGATCGCCGCAGGGGCACAGACCAGCAGAACCGAATAGGCAGGCAGGATGTTCACATAGCCAAACTGATGCGTCAAAAGCGGTATCCCGATCAGGGATTGGGTCGGGTTTTGAAAGACCTGCCGCATGTTGATCTTGGTCAGAAACTCGGCCTCTGTCGTGATCTGGAAAGCGGCGGCAAAGATGCCCAAAGCCGCGGCCGAAAGCATGATCTGCACGAGATAAAGCGACCATGCCCGCTTCCACAGGGGGGCGACCGCGCGCCAGAGGCCATGCCGCAGGCGGTCTCTCTCAATGAACCGGGGCGTATAGGCCAAGCCCGCTGCGATGCCCGACATCAAAAAGAACGCCTCTGCAGCGTCGGCAAAGCCTAGGTTGCGGATGGTCAGAGCTTCATAGGGGTTGCCGGGGACGTGGTTGATGAAAATCATCACCAACGCCAGACCGCGAAACACATCGATGCGCGGGTCGCGGGCAGGTTTGGCCGTGGGGGCAGAGCCGAGCGATCTCGCCGCAAGCGACAGCCCGGTGCTAGGCTGGGGCATGGGTCAGATCCGCCGCTTTGGGTTTCGCCATCAGATGTTCGTCATTCCACGTCAGCCGCCAGACATCGCAGATACTGTCGTATTCCGCGACGACATCCAGCGGTGCCGCATCCTCCGGCACGGCAAAGAGCGTGCGAGGCAGGGGGCGGGAGGTCCATGCAATTAGCAGCGGGGCCAGCAGCATCGGAACCGCCACGGGCAGCAGCCAGATCGTCAGGTCAGGTGCGACCCATTGCACCGCCGCGATGATCGCAGCGCCAATGAAAACGATCCACCGGCCCGCCGCCCAGCCATCCGCCAAGCTCAACCGGCCTTCGTTGCGTTGGTTGGCAGGCCAGCCCCCGTCTTGGCCCGAGAGCACCTGCAACACCGCGCGGCTGTGATAGAGCAGCATCAAGGGGGCCAAAAGCGTGGTCAGCACGATCTCGGTCAGAACCGAGAGCGACATGCGCAGGCTGTGGCCAAAGTCGCGTGCGCGTTTGGTCAGGGTCGCGTGCAGCAGGATCAGCAGCTTCGGCACCACCAGCAGACCCAAAACGCCCAAGGCCAGCAGCGTGATCTCGCGCGTGCTGGTGTCGGGGAAGACGGGGAAAAGCTGATAGGGGCCGGGGAAATACTCCGGCGGTGGCGCGTAAAGCGTGCTGATGGCCGAAGTGATCAGAAACGCCGCCCAGAGAAGAGAGACGACATAGGCGGTGACGTTCTGCAAAAAGACAAACCGGCTCCAACCCGCCAGCCCGGGGGCAAAGATCAGCCGCGCATGTTGCAGGTTGCCTTGGCACCAACGCCGCTCTCGCCGCGCAAAGGACAGGACATTCTCAGGGCCTTCTTCGAAAGAGCCGCCCAAGGTTTCGTCTACCTCAACCTTCCAACCGGCGCGAGCAAGCAACGCCGCCTCGACATAATCGTGGCTGAGGATATGCCCGCCCAAGGGCGGGGGGCCGGAAAGCTCGGGCAGCCCACAGCTTTCGGCGAAGGCGGGGACGCGAATGATTGCGTTATGGCCCCAGAACGGCCCCGTCGGGCCCTGCATACGGGCAAGGCCACGGGTGAAGATCGGGCCATGAAACCACGAGGCGAATTGCAGTGCCCGGCCAAAGAAAGACCGCGCGCCGATGATCTTGGGCAGGGTCTGTAGCAGCCCCAGTTGCGGATCGGCTTGCATCCGCGCGATCATGGCGCGGATCGTCTCGCCCTCCATCAGACTGTCGGCGTCAAGGATCACCGCAAGGTCATAGGCCCCGCCGGAGCTGCGAATGAACTCTTCGATATTGCCCGCCTTGCGGCCCGCATTGTCGCGCCGTCTGCGGTAGAAAATACGCCCTTGGCCATCTGTCTCGCGCAGCAATCGGGCAAAGGCGAATTGCTCTTTCCCGGCGAGTGCGTCATCGCGCGTGTCCGACAGAACGACGAAATCCGCCATCACACCGGCCCGGGTGACAGAACGGTCAATGGCGGCGATGCGGGCAAAAGTGGTCAGCGGGTCTTCGTTGCAGATGGGTACCGCGATCACGGTGCGCGGCTGCGGCGCGTCCAGCGCGGGGCGGGGAGGCGTTGGCCTGCCGCCGAAAAGCCCGATCAGCGCCAATGACGCCCCCCAAGCCAGCCAAGCCGTGGTCGCGAAAACGAGCAGGGCGCGGATGCCGTCCCACCCGCTGAACCCATCGCGCGCCGCCGCCTCGGCCAAAAGCATTGACGCAAGGGCCGCACAGCCAAGAGACAAAAAGACGGCGACCGCCCGTGCAAAACGGGTCGCCCCGTCCGCCGCAAGCTGCCTTTGCTGAAGTGTCATTGAACCTAGGCCTTGCGCCGCAGCAGGAACGCCCGCGCGACATCGGCCAGCCCGGCCAGCCCGGCCAGCCCGGCCAGATGGCCGCGCCGTTCCAAAGTCTGCCGTGGCATGGCAAGGGGGGCGGCGGGCGGCATCCAGGTCTCGGCCTCAACCGTCATTGCGGAGTAGGGGGTCGTCGCGTCTTGAAGGGTCATGCGTTGATCCATTGGTACACCCATGTCTCTGTAAGATTGCGGTCATATCCCGATAGAACTGCCTTGATCTCGACGATGGCGTCAGGCGCTGCACGTAGTTCCAGCACCAGCCGCCATTCGTCTCTGCCATCTACCCGGCTCAGGATCGCCTCGACGATTTCGCCGTTCTGCGCGCTGGCGATCGGCTCCAACTCTGCGTCGCTTGGCATATCGCTCAGCTGTCCGCCGGCAAAGTCGATGACGAATTTGCGGGTTTGCGTATCTGCCTCTACCCCCGCAACCCCGCCGTGGCCCGAACGCAGCCGCACCACGCGGCCAAGGGTCTGCGGGGTCGTGCCCGGTGGGTTCATCCCCCAGTGCATGCGGTAGTCATAAGCCAATTCATCCCCGGCACGGGTTTCGCCCTCGGGAATCCAATAGGCGACGATGTTGTCATTGCCCTCCAGATCGGAGGGGATTTCGACCAGTCGCACCGTGCCCTTGCCCCAGTCGCCCATGGGTTCGATCATCAGCGAGGGGCGCCGTTCGTAATGGGCCTGCGCATCGAGGTAATGCTCAAAGTCCCGGTTGCGCTGTGCCAGCCCGAAGGAGCGCGGGCTCTGCGCCCCGAAATAGGAACTCGCCAAACGCGGCGGATTGTTCAGCGGGCGGCAGAGGGTCGCATCCTTGCCCGCGTTCAGCACCAAGACTTCGCTGTCGTGGACTGAGGGGCGGAAATCGTCAAAGCTGCCCTTGTCCGCGCCATTGTGCAGGAACATCGAAGTCAGCGGCGCGATGCCAAGCTGCTTGATGTCTTTGCGCAGGAACAGCCGCATGGTGACCTCGACGGTGGTGTCGTCGCCCGGTGTGATCACGAACCTATAGGCGCCGGTCACCGACGGGCTGTCGAGTGCGGCATAGATCGTGGCGCTGCTATCGCCCGGTTCGGGGCGGCGCAGCCAGACCTCGCTGAAACGGGGGAACTCCTCGCCTTCGGGCAGGCCGGTGTTGACGGCAAGACCACGCGCGCTCAGTCCATAAAGCGTGTCTTTCCCCAGAGCGCGGAAATAGCTCGCGCCTTGGAAGACGATCAATTCGTCGAAAATATCGGCGCGGTTGAGTGGGGTGTGCAGACGGAAACCGGCAACGCCCGGCATCTCGGCATTGGGGGGGATCGACTTGGCAAGCGCCGTGTCGTCATACTCAAAATCCGCAGTGGTAAAGCTCATGGGCTCAACCGTCTCGCCCCGGACCTCGTTGATCTTCACCGCTTCTTTGAACAGCCAGCCGGGGTGGAAGGCGTGCAACCTAAAGGTAACGCCCTTTTCCTGCCAGCGCGCCTGTTCGGGTCGGAATCGAATCCGTTGGTAAGCGTCGTAATCAAGATCGGCGAGGAACCCTTTGACCGGCTTCGGAGCCGCATAGGACGACTGCGCCAAGTCCCGCATGTCATTGACCAGATTGTCGAATGTGAAGGAGGCGGCAGGCACCTCTTGCGCGCGACCGCGCAGCGGCATCAGCGCGGCGGCAAAGGACGCGGCTGAGAGGGTCAGAAACTGACGCCGCTCTAAGCCTTCGGTCCGCAATTTTTTCGATCGTGTAGTAGAAGAATTTGGCAAAACAATACCCCGAGAGACACGTTAAGAGTGTGCAATTTTTTCCCTATCTAATCCTTTCGGCGGCGCTGGAAACTTGATTCAGTAACTTTCAGCGGAATGCTGCAGAGCAGCGCGGAAAGTCGCCTATCCGGGCTTTGTTTGACTGGGTCTGCACAAAATTTTGCCCAGATTACCGTAGCATCGCCGCTTTTTTGTGACATTCGATCCTGTGAAGCGGCGCGGTCGGATGAGGCTTTGGGGCATGCCACGGCTCTCAACGCTCCAACCTCAGGCGGGGCCGGAGCGCGGGAGGGGGTCAAACTGCGTCGAGCCCGTTGGCCAACAGGCGCTCTAGGCTTTGCCTTTCCGCCTCCGTCAGGGGAATCCCCTTTGCGCGGGTTTCCGCGCGGGCCTTGAACCGGCGCTGCGAGGGCAGCCGCGCCCCTTGGCCCATGATCGCGGCAAAGAGCGTTTCCGCCCGCGCAAAGGGATCGCCGGGGCGGCCAGCGGCAAACTTTGCCGGGTCGAAGGCGATGATCAACTCACCATGCGCCGGCGCGAGGGTGAGAGAGCCCAAGGCGTCGCGCGCCTCTGGGCTGGTCAGGTCGCCGATCATCACCCCGGCGAGAAGTTCGATCATGGTGGAAATGGCGGATCCCTTATGTCCGCCAAAGGGCAGCATGGCCCCGGCAAGGGCGGCTTCGGGATCGGTTGTGGGCGCGCCGTCGGGCGCGACGGCCCAGCCTTCGGGCAGGGGCGTGCCCGCGCGGCGGTGAAGTTCGATCTCTCCTCGCGCGGCGACGCTGGTGGCGAAGTCGAAGACGTAAGGGTTGCCCTCTGCCCGTGGCCAGCCAAAGGCGAAAGGGTTGGTCCCCATCAAGGGGTCGGTGCCGCCCGACGGGGCCACGCTGGCATAGCTGGGGCACATCGCCATGGCGGCGAGGCCCATATCGGTCAACGTCTCAATCTCGGGCCAGAGGGCGGCGAAATGGGTGCAATCGTTGATCACCATGGCGGCGATCCCGGTCGTGCGGCAACGCTCTGCCAGCACCGGCGCGCCCGCGTCGAATGCAGCGTTGGAAAAGCCGCCGCCCGCATTTACGCGCACAATGGCGCTGTCATCTTGGTGCACCTGCGGCACCGCATCAGGCACCACTTTGCCCGCCTTGATCGTGCGCAGGCAGCCTTCGATCCGGTAGATGCCATGGGATTTGCAGGCATCGCCTTCGCCCGCAACGATCACCCGCGCGAGGGCGGCGGCATTCTGCGGCGACAGGCCCGCGCCTTGGAAAATCTGCATGACAATTCCGTTTAGGGCGTCGTGGGACAGGGTCGTATCGGTCATCTGGATCCTCGCAGGGCTTGGGTTGCAATCATGCATACATCATGTATTCAGTTGCGCAGAGACGCAAGCTGACACCGGGCCGCGGCCCGCATGAAAGGATAGACGATGGCCTTTACCCCCCATGGCAAACACCTGATCGCTGGCGAATGGATCGCCACCGACGACCGCTTTAGCTCTAGCCCTGCCCATGGGCCTGTGCATGACTTCTCGGTCGGGACGGTGGATTTGGTCGACCAAGCCTGCGAAGCTGCCGAAGCGGCGTTTTGGGACTTCGGCTATTCCAGCCGGGCCACCCGCGCCAAGTTTCTGAACGCCATCGCCGATGAGATCGACGCCCGCGGTGCCCAGATCACCGAGATCGGCAGCCAAGAAAGCGGCCTGCCCACAGCGCGTCTGGAAGGAGAGCGGGGCCGGACCGTTGGCCAGCTGCGCCTCTTTGCCGCGCATATCGAAAAGGGTGAGTATCTCGACCGCCGGTTTGATGGGGCGATGCCAGAGCGTCAGCCCGCCCCGCGCCCGGCGATCACCATGGTGCAACGCCCGATCGGCCCTGTCGCCGTCTTTGGCGCGTCGAACTTTCCGCTGGCATTCTCGGTTGCGGGTGGTGACACGGCGGCGGCGCTGGCGGCAGGCTGTCCGGTCGTGGTCAAAGGCCACTCCGCCCATCCCGGCACGGGGGAGATTGTTGCAGAAGCGATCCATGCGGCGGTTGAAAGCTGCGGCATACCGCGCGGGGTGTTTTCGCTGATCCAAGGCGGCAGCCGCGCGGTTGGTCAGGCCGTGGTGCAGCATCCGCGGATCAAGGCCGTGGGTTTCACCGGCTCTCTCGCCGGGGGCCGGGCGCTGTTCGATCTCTGCGCCGCGCGGCCCGAGCCGATCCCCTTCTTTGGCGAATTGGGCTCGGTCAACCCGATGTTCATGCTCCCCGCCGCGATGGAGGCACGGGCCGAGGAACTGGGCAAAGGCTGGGCCGCGTCCCTGACCATGGGCGCAGGCCAGTTCTGCACCAATCCGGGCATTGCCGTGGTGATCGACGGGGCAGGGGCAGACGCCTTCGTGAAAAGTGCCGCCACCGCACTGCAAGACGTGGCCCCGCAGGTCATGCTGACAGACGGTATTGCGGATGCCTATTGCGCAGGTCGGGACAAGTTCAAATCCGCGCCAAGCCTGCGCCAAGTACATGTGGCCGACAGCACTGGCCGCAACGCCGCCCCGGCCCTGTTCGAGACCACGGGCGCAGAGTTCAAAGCGAACCCGGCGCTGCATGAAGAGGTCTTTGGCCCGCTGGGGCTGGTGGTGCGGGTTGCTTCGCTGGAAGAGATGCGCGCACTGGCGGTTGAGCTGGATGGGCAGCTGACCATCACCCTACATATGAACGACGCGGATGTCGACGCCGCACGAGACCTCATGCCGGTGCTGGAACGCAAGGCGGGTCGCCTGTTGGCCAACGGTTTCCCGACAGGGGTCGAAGTGGTGGATTCTATGGTGCACGGCGGGCCATATCCGGCCAGCACCAACTTTGGCGCGACCAGCGTAGGTACCCTGTCGATCCGGCGTTTCCTGCGGCCTGTTTCCTATCAGAACCTGCCGGAGGCGCTTCTGCCCGAAGACGCGGCGAAGTGACACCAGACCGAGAAAGCCGGGCCGCGCGTCCGGCTTTCTCATTTCAGCCTGAAAAGGGAGCGGCTGCGGCTCTATCCCATCCCCAAACAACGACGATAGCGTCTCAATAGTTCAAAAATATGTCGACACACCGATAAAAGTTAAAAATACATATTGTATTTTTAATGAGGACATAGTTCCTTCATACCACCCCGTACCCCGCCCAGAGAGAGTCGGGGGCGACCAACCCAAGAGGGAGATATCTATGAAATTCACGCAACTCGCCGGGAGCCTCGTGGCTGCGACCGTGATCGGCACCGCCGCTCAGGCCGACAAACTGGACGACATCATTTCTTCGGGCACGCTGCGCTGCGCCGTGGTGCTGGACTTCCCGCCCATGGGCTCGCGCGATGACAGCAACACGCCCGTCGGCTTCGACGTGGATTACTGCAACGATCTGGCCGCAGCACTTGGTGTCGAGGCCGAGATTGTTGAGACGCCTTTCCCTGACCGTATCCCCGCGCTTGTTTCTGGCCGCGCGGATGTGGGTGTCGCCTCTACCTCCGACACGCTGGAGCGGGCGAAGACAGTCGGTTTTTCCGTCCCCTACTTCGCCTTTACCAACGTTGTGCTGACGCGCGAAGACGCAGGCGTCGACAGCTTTGAAAGCCTCAAGGGCAAAACCGTCGGCTCCGTCGCGGGCACGTTTGAGGCCATCGCGCTGGAAGAGCAGGTCGACGCATGGGACGAGGGCAGCTTCCGCTCCTATCAGAGCCAAGCCGATGTGTT
Organism: Sulfitobacter sp. HI0027; assembly: GCF_001634775.1. Taxonomy (NCBI): domain Bacteria; kingdom Pseudomonadati; phylum Pseudomonadota; class Alphaproteobacteria; order Rhodobacterales; family Roseobacteraceae; genus Sulfitobacter; species Sulfitobacter sp. HI0027. The sequence continues at coordinate 12,050 of NZ_LWER01000448.1, read as the reverse complement.
CCTGTCGCTGTCCCAAGGCCAGATTGATGCGACGGTCGTGACCTCCACCGTGGCCTCCTCCATCGTTAACGGCGGCAAATTCGAAGGTCTGACCATCGCGGGCGATGCGCCCTTTGACGTGGACTATGTCGGTCTGATCGGCCTGCGTCAGGAATACGGCCTGCTGAACTATCTCGACCTCTTCGTGAACCAGCAGGTCCGTTCGGGCCGCTACCAGGAACTCTTTGACAAATGGGTCGGCGGCGACGCGCCCGACCTGACCATCGCTAAAGCCTATCGTTGATGGATGCGGGGGCCGCAGCTTGCGGCCCCCACTGCCGATAACCGCTGATCGGAGCAAATGATGGGCAACTACACCTTTCAATGGCGACAGGCCTTTCGCGCTTTCCCAGAAATGCTGGAAGGCGCGCTGGTTACGCTGCAAATATCGATCCTGTCGATGCTCATCGGCGTAACGATCGCCGTGCTGCTGGCCGTAGGCCGCGATGCCAAGTCGCGCTGGCTGCGTGCTCCTGCGACCGCATGGGTCGAAGTGGCACGTAACACACCCGCGCTTTTCCAAATTTACATGGCGCATTTCGGGCTTGGGTCTTTCGGGATTTACCTCAGCCCCTATGCCGCATTGCTGGCCGGGATCGCGTTTAACAATGCAGGCTACCTGTGCGAGACGTTCCGCGGCGCGATGCGGGCCATTCCGGACACGCAGCTGCGCGCCGGTCGGTCACTGGGCATGGGGCAAGCAAAAGCGTTTCGCCTGATCATCGTGCCGCAGATGTTCCGCATCTCGTTTCTGCCAACCACAAACCAGATGATCTGGGCGATCCTGATGACCTCACTGGGGGTCACGGTGGGGCTGAATTCGGATCTCGCCGGGGTGACGCAAGACCTCAACGCGCGCAGCTTCCGGACCTTTGAATTCTTCGCACTGGCGGCAGTGATCTACTACGTGATCGCCAAAGCCGTGATGCTCGGTGCACGGCTTCTGGCCGCCCGCCTGTTTCGCTACTGAAGGAAGAGAATAGATGTTTGATACGGCTCTGACCTTCAACGACCTGTTGTTCATGCTCAAAGGCGCAGGCGTGACGCTATCGGTCACCGCATTTGCGGTGGTGGGCGGCACGCTGCTGGGGCTCTTCTTCGGGGTGCTGCGCAGCCAGATCAGCCCTTGGGCGGCCCTTCCATTGACCTTCGTGCTGGATATCTTCCGCTCGGTCCCGCTGCTGATCCAGTTGATCCTTGCCAACGCCTTTCAGGCCATCGCGGGCTGGGGGATTTCGCCCTTCGTGACCTCCTGCATCGTGCTGGGCCTCTACACGTCGGCCTATTGCACCGAGATCGTGCGCGGCGCGATTGAGGCGGTGCCTTCGGTCACCCGCCGTGCGGCGCGCTCGCTCGGCATGACATGGGGGCAGGATCTCACGCAGATCGTCTTTCCCATGGCGCTGCGGGTGGGCCTGCCCAGTTGGATCGGCCTCACGCTTGGCGTGATGAAAGACAGCGCGCTGGTGATGTGGCTAGGCATCATCGAATTGCTGCGCGCCTCACAGATTCTGGTGACACGCCTGCAAGAGCCGATGTTCATCCTGCTCGTGACGGGTGCGATCTATTTCGCGCTCAGTTTCCCCATTGCCCGGCTTGGCAGCCGCTTGGAAAAAAGGTGGCAAGAAAATGATTGAGATTGAAAACGTCCATAAATCCTTTGGCGCACTTCAGGTGCTCAAGGGCATCGACCTGACCGTGCAAAAGGGCGAGGTCGTGTCGGTGATCGGCGGCTCTGGTTCGGGCAAATCGACGTTGCTGACCTGCATCAACGGGTTGGAGCCGATCGACAATGGCCGCATCGTGGTCGACGGCACCGAGGTCCACGCCCGCGACACCGACCTGAACAAGCTGCGCCGCAAAATCGGCATCGTGTTCCAGCAGTTCAACGCCTTCCCGCATCTGACGGTGCTGGAAAACGTCACGCTTGCCCCGCGCAAAGTGAAGGGCATGGGCCGCAAGGAAGCCGAAGAGATCGCGGTGCAGCAGCTTTCGCACGTCGGTCTGGCGGACAAGTTGGGCGTCTACCCCAGCCGCCTGTCGGGCGGGCAGCAACAGCGGATGGCGATTGCGCGTGCATTGGCCATGTCGCCCGATTACATTCTCTTTGACGAGGTGACCTCGGCGCTCGATCCGCAATTGGTGGGCGAGGTGCTGGACACGCTCAAATTGCTGGCAGATGAGGGGATGACGATGATCTGTGTCACCCATGAGATGAGTTTCGCACGCGATGTGTCGGACCGTGTGGCGTTCTTTCACAAGGGCGTCATGGCCGAGATCGGCGCGCCGGATCAGATCTTTGGTGATCCGCAGCAAGAAGAGACCCGTCAATTCCTGTCGAGCGTCCGGTAATGAGCCAATCCCCGGTGACGGTTGTCGGCGCGGGCGTGGTGGGCCTGACCACCGCGCTGGCGCTTCAGGCGCGCGGGCTGCCCGTGCGGGTGATTGACCGTGAGGGTCCAGCGGCGGGCGCGTCGGCGGGCAATGCGGGCGCCTTTGCCTTTACCGAGATACTGCCGCTCGCCTCACCCCGGATGATCCGACAGGCCCCAAAATGGCTGCTGGATCCGCTGGGGCCGCTGTCCGTGCCACCGCGCTATGCCGCAAAGATAGCGCCGTGGATGTGGCGTTTCTGGAAGGCAAGCTGGCCCGCGCAGGTGCGGGCTTCGACCGTGGCGCAGACGGCGCTGATGAAGCTCTCGCAGGCCGCGCTCGACCCGCATCTGGAGTTGAGCGGCCTGGCCCATATGCTGCGCCATGACGGCCAGTTGCAGGTCTATGAAAGCGAGGCCGAGTTTCGCGCCTCGCTCCCCGGCTGGCAGGCCCGCGAAGAGGCGGGGATCGCCTTCAACCATCTCAAGGGCGATGAGATCGCGGCCTATCAGCCCGGTCTTGCGCCCAGCTTCACCTATGCGACCTTCACGCCTGAATGGCAGTCGATCTCGGACCCGCGCGACTATGTGTTGGCGATGGCCGAGCGTTTTCGCGCAGGGGGCGGTGAGATCACGATCACCCGCGCCGAACGTCTCGTCGCGGGCGGGGTCGAGACCTCAGATGGCTTCATACCGGGCCGCGTGGTGCTGGCCGCAGGGGCGCATTCGCATCACTTGGCCCGCACCGCTGGCGTAAAAAATCCGCTGGAAACCGAGCGCGGTTATAACACGACACTGCCTGCAGGCGCGTTTGATCTAAAACGACAGATCACCTTCGGCGGCCATGGCTTTGTCATCAGCAAAGTCGGCGACGGCCTGCGCGTCGGCGGGGCGGTGGAACTGGGCGGGCTAGACCTGCCGCCGAACTTTGCCCGCGCCGATGCGATGCTGAAAAAGGCCAAGCGCTTCCTGCCGGGGCTCGATACCTCGGGCGGCACGCAGTGGATGGGTTTCCGCCCCTCGCTCCCCGACAGCCTGCCTGCCATCGGGGCATTGCCAAACCGCCCGGATGTCTTCTGCGCCTTCGGCCACGGCCATCTCGGCCTCACGCAATCCGCGGGCACCGCCGCCATCATCGCGAACCTGTTGACCGGCCAAGACCCCAGCATCGACCTGACCCCATTCTCTCCTGCGCGCTTTTAGAGGCTGACATGACGCAACACACATTTCCTTGTATCGACGGCCATACCTGCGGCAATCCGGTACGGCTCGTCACCGGCGGCGCGCCACTGCTTAAGGGCGCGAACATGCTGGAAAAGCGCGCGCATTTTCTGGCTGAATATGACTGGATCCGCACCGGCCTGATGTTCGAGCCGCGCGGCCATGACCAGATGTCAGGCGCGATCCTTTACCCGCCAGCGCGCGACGACTGCGACATCGCCGTGCTGTTTATCGAGACCTCGGGCTGCCTGCCGATGTGCGGCCATGGCACCATCGGCACCGTCACCATCGCGCTGGAAAACGGGTTGGTCACGCCCGCCACCCCCGGACAGTTGCGCCTTGAGACCCCCGCCGGGCGGGTCGATGTGACCTACCGCCAAGAGGGGCGTTTCGTCGAAGAAGTACGGCTGACCAATGTGCCCGCCTTCCTCCATTCCGAAGGGCTGACGGCTGAGGTCGACGGATTGGGCGAAGTGGTGGTCGATGTGGCCTATGGCGGGAACTTCTATGCCATCGTCGAGCCGCAGAAGAATTTTCGCGACATGGCGGATTTTTCGGTTTCCGAGCTGGTCGGTCTCAGCCCCAAACTCCGCGCGGCACTCAATGCGAAATACGAATTCATCCACCCCGAACACCCGGCGATTAACGGGTTGAGCCACATCCTCTGGACCGGTGCCGCCCAAGCGCCCGAGGCCCACGCCCGCAACGCGGTCTTCTACGGCGACAAGGCGATCGACCGCTCCCCCTGCGGCACCGGCACCTCTGCCCGGATGGCGCAACTCGCGGCCAAGGGGAAGCTGAAGGTGGGCGACGACTTCGTGCATGAATCCATCATCGGGTCGATGTTCAAGGGCCGCGTCGAAGCGGCGGCGGAGGTGGCGGGAAAGCCCGCGATCATCCCCTCTATCGCAGGTTGGGCGCGGGTCACCGGCTTTAACACCATCTTTATCGACGAGCGTGATCCCTTCGCGCATGGCTTTGTCGTCACCTGACTTGGAAAGGCTCCCCATGGCGCAAGTTATCATTCCCGCCGAGGCCAAAGGCGCGGTGCTCGCATCCTCCGAGGGGCTGAGTTTCTGGGGTGGCGTCGATCCGGCCAGCGGCAAGGTCATCGACGCGCATCACCCGCTGTGCGGTCAGTCGCTGGCGGGGAAGATCGTGTTGATGCCCACCAGCCGGGGGTCTTGCACCGGCAGTGGCGTGCTGTTGGAACTGGCGCTGAATGGCCATGCCCCTGCTGCCCTCGTGTTTCGCGAGGCCGAAGACATCCTGACCTTGGGGGCGCTGATCGCGGGCAAAATGTTCGACAAGCCGCTCGCGGTACTGCGCCTCGGCGCAAAGGACTACGACCTGCTCGCCAAAGCGCGCAGCGCGCGGATTACGCCGGAGATGCTGAGCACGGATGAGTGGGTTCTGCCCCTGTCGGACAAGCCCGCCCGCGATCTGCATCTCACCGCTGAGGATCAAGCAATGCTGGACGGAGCCCACGGCCCGGCCGTGCAACTGGCGATGGAGATCACCTGCACCATGGCGCGCGGGCAGGGGGCCGAGCGGCTGGTCGACGTGACGCGCGTGCATATCGACGGCTGCATCTACGCCAGCCCCGCCAACCTGCTTTTTGCGCAGACCATGGCCGATATGGGATCACAGGTGCGCGTGCCGACCACGATGAACGCGATCTCGGTCGATCACGGCAATTGGCGCGCCCAAGGCGTGCCGCCAGATTTCGGCCTGCCCGCCAGCCGTCTGGCCGACGCCTATGTTACCATGGGCGCGCGGCCCAGTTTTACCTGCGCGCCCTACCAACTGCCCGCCCCGCCCGAGCGTGGCGAGTTCATCGCGTGGTCGGAATCCAACGCGGTGATCTATGCCAATAGCGTGCTTGGCGCGCGGACGGTGAAACATCCCGATTTCCTCGACCTGTGCATCGCGCTGACCGCACGCGCGCCGCTTTCGGGGGTATATCTGGATGAACACCGCGCCCCACGCCGGGTGATCGATGTGACATTGCCCGCGCAATATGACGAGGCGATCTGGCCGATGCTCGGCTGGCTGGCGGGGCAGGCGGCACCGGACCGGATCCCGCTGCTGCGCGGGCTGGAAACCGCTGCGCCGAACGAGGATGACCTCAAAGCGCTCTGCGCCGCCTTTGGCACCACCTCCGCCGCGCCGATGCTGCATGTGGCTGGCGTCACGCCCGAAGCCGATCTGCCCCCCGTGGCTAAGGCCGATACGCTGCGCATCACGCCCCAAGACCTGCGCCGTGTCTGGCGGCAATTCAACGCGGGGCCTGCGCAGGTCGATCTCGTGGCCTTCGGCAGCCCGCATTTCTCGCTCGCGGAATGCCGAGCTTTGGATGCGGCTCTGGCCGGGCGAAAACGTCACCCAGACACGGCGGTTATCGTTACCCTTGGGCATGACACGCTCACGGCGGCGCGTGACGACGGCACCGTGGCGCGGCTCGAAGCAGCAGGGGTGCAGGTCGTGCCCGACATCTGCTGGTGCTCGATTTCCGAGCCGGTCTTCCCGCCCTCGGCCAAGGTGTTGATGACCAACTCGGGCAAATACGCCCATTACGCTCCGGGGCTTTCGGGCCGTGCGGTGCGCTTTGGCAGTATCGCCGATTGCGTGGAGGCCGCCGTGACCGGGCAGGCCGGAGAGGCTTTGCCGAAATGGCTGGCCGAAGAGGAAACAAACGATGCGTAGCAGCAAGACCATTCACGTCATTTCCGCCCATGCGGAGGGCGAGGTCGGCGATGTGATCGTCGGCGGTGTCACCCCGCCCCCCGGCGACACGCTCTGGGAGCAAAGCCGTTGGATCGCGCGGGACCAGACGCTGCGCAACTTTGTGCTGAACGAGCCGCGTGGCGGGGTGTTTCGCCATGTGAACCTGCTCGTCCCGCCGAAAGACCCACGCGCCGATGCGGCCTTTATCATCATGGAGCCAGAGGACACGCCGCCGATGTCTGGCTCCAACTCGATCTGCGTGTCGACCGTCCTGCTGGACGGGGGGATCCTGCCGATGACCGAGCCTGTGACGGAGCTAACGCTCGAAGCGCCGGGCGGGCTGGTGAAGGTCCGCGCCGAATGCCGCAATGGCAAGGCGGAGCGTATATTCGTGCAGAACCTGCCGAGCTTCGCCGCCCGCATGGATATTCCGCTTGAGGTTGAAGGGCTGGGCAGGCTCACCGTCGATACCGCCTATGGCGGCGACAGTTTCGTGGTCGTCAACGCCGCCGCGATGGGGTTTTCACTGGAGGCGCATGAGGCCCATGACATCGCCCGCCTTGGCGTGCGGATCACCAATGCCGCGAATGCCGCGATCCGGTTTGAGCACCCCGAGAACCCCGATTGGCAGCATTTCTCATTTTGCCTTTTTGCCGGGCCAGTCACCCGCGACGCGACCGGTCTGCGCGCCGGGGCGGCGGTGGCAATCCAGCCGGGCAAGGTCGATCGCTCCCCCACGGGCACGGCGCTCTGCGCGCGGATGGCCCTGCTGCACGCGCGGGGGGAAATGGGGCTGGAGGACAGCCTGACGACTGTGTCGCTGATCGGCTCGACCTTTACCGGGCGGATCTTGGGCGAGACGCGCGTGGGCGATCATCCGGCGATCCTTCCCGAACTCTCTGGGCGGGGCTGGGTCACAGGCATCCACCAGCACATGCTAGACCCCGATGACCCGTGGCCCGGCGGCTACCGACTGTCCGACACTTGGGGGGCACGCGGTTAGGCGCCCATCCCTTTCGACCCCCGATCCCCTGGCCAGAGCGGGGTCGGGGCGCGGGGTGGATATGCGCCGCGCTACCGCCGCGCCGCCTCGGCGCGAAGCCGCGGTCCTTGGCTGACGCGAGGCAACGTCTTGCATGCGCTCTTCGTTTTCGATTGATTACTTTTCAATCAGAACACGAACTTTCAATCAACGGAGAGTCACCATGAAGCTACGCACCACACTTGCATCCTCCGCATTGGCGCTCGGCCTTGCGTTTCAGGCCCAAGCCGCCGATGTCCCCGAGGGTGTGAACCTTGCCGAAGATCAAAGCTATACCTTCTGGCTGCTTGACGCGATCAAGTCGATGGACCCGCAGATCAACACCGATGTCGAAGGTTCGGACGTGCTGCGCAACCTCTTTGAAGGGCTTTATAACGAAGACGGCAATGGCGAACTGGTCCCCGGTGTGGCGCTTGACCACGAAGTCTCCGAAGACGGCAAGACCTACACCTTCAACCTGCGCAAAGACGCCAAATGGTCCAATTGCGAGCCGGTCACGGCCAATGATTTCGTCTATTCTTGGCGCCGTTTGGCGGACCCGGCGACCGCGTCGGAATACGCATGGTATATGGAGTTGATGCAGGTCGAAAACGCGCCTGAGATCATCGCCGGGGACAAGTCGCCCGAGGAATTGGGCATCCAAGCCGTCGACGACCACACGCTTGAGGTCAAGATCACCACGCCGCTGCCCTATTTCCCGCAGATGCTGGTGCATGGGTCGACCTTCCCCGTGCTGCAAAGCGTGGTGGAAGAGCATGGCGACGATTGGACCGATGCGGGCACGCTCATCGGCAACGGCGCTTATAAACTGGTCGAGCATCAGTTGGGCGAACGTGTCGTGATGGAAAAGAACGACACCTATTGGGACGCCGACAACGTGGTTATGGAGAAGATCACCGCGCTCACGATCAATGACGTGAACCAAGCGCTGACCCGCTATCTGGCGGGTGAGTTGGACCGCGTGGATATCCCCGCCGGTCAATACCCTCGTCTGAAGAAAGAGTACCCCGAACAGGCGGTCTCAACCCCCTATAACTGCTCCTATATCTACATGCTGAACGTAGGGGAAAAGGGCCCCGAGGCGCTGAAAAACGTCAATGTACGCAAAGCCTTGGCCTATGCCATCGACCGCGACATCATTGTCGAGCGTATCCTGCAAGGCGGTCAGAAGCCGTCGTACAACTGGACCCACTGGGCGATCGCCGATTTCGAGCCTCCCGAGTTGGATTGGGCCGACAATATGGATCAGGCGCAGCGCGTGGAAAAGGCCAAAGAACTGTTGGCCGAGGCGGGATATGGCCCCGACAACCCGCTGGACCTGACGCTGCAGTACAACACATCGGAAGATCACAAAAAGATCGCCATCGCGGCCTCGCAGATGCTCAAACAGATCGGCGTGAACCTGACGCTGGATAACTACGAGTGGAAAGTGCACACCGACCGGATGCAGAACCAAGACTACGACATGGCGCGTTACGCTTGGTGCGGCGACTACAACGAGGCCTCGACCTACCTTGATCTGCTGACCTCCTACTCGGGCCACAACAACGGCGAGTTCTACAATGAGGCCTATGACAAGCTCATGAAGGACAGCAAAACCGCCGAAGATCCGCAGCCGCTTTACAAAGACGCGGAGCGTATCTTGGCCGAGGAAATGCCGATCATCCCGATCTACCACTACGCCAACGTCGACATGATCGCGGAAGACATCGAAGGTCTGCCCGAGAATAACGTCAACAACACGTGGTACGGCAAAGACCTCTATCGTACCGCGGAGTAACCTCTCGACATTCGGGCAGCCCGGCGGTTAAGGCACGGGCTGCCCGATTCTATTCTACACCCCACAAACCCCGTATTCGGAGCGCGCGCCTCTTGCTCAGTTACATTCTCAAGCGCCTTGCGATTGCGATCCCTACACTTTTGGTGTTGATCGTGATTTCCTTCCTGCTGATGCATTCTGCGCCCGGCGGGCCGTTCACATCCGAGCGGGAATTGCCGCCGCAGGTGCTGGCCAACCTAAACGCGAAATACGGGCTGGATGATCCGCTGTGGAAGCAGATCGGTAGCTATGTCTGGGGCATCGTGACCGAGTTCGATTTCGGGCCGAGCTTTGTTTACAAAGACCGTTCGGTGAATGAGATCATCGCCCAAGGTTTCCCGATCACACTGACCTATGGGCTGTTGTCCTTTGCTGTCGCAGTGATCGTCGGCGTTGGCCTTGGCGTGGCCGCAGCGGTGCGGCACAACTCGCTGCTCGATTATGTCGCGGTTGGGGTCTCCATCGGGGCGCAGGTGCTGCCGAATTTCGTCATGGCGCCGATCTTGGTGCTGGTCTTTACGCTCTGGCTTGGTTGGTTGCCCGGGGGCGGGTGGCAAGGGCCGGAGTATTGGATCATGCCGGTGATCGCGCTGTCGACATCCTTCATGGCCTCGATTGCGCGGATCACCCGCTCGTCGATGCTTGAGGTGCTGACCTCGAACCACATCCGCACCGCGCGCGCCAAGGGGCTGCCCGAACGCCGTGTGATCCTGCGCCATGCGCTGAAACCCGCGATGTTGCCGGTGATTTCCTATCTGGGGCCCGCTTTCGTGGCCATGATCACAGGCTCTGTGGTGGTCGATATCTACTTCTCCACCGGCGGCATCGGCAAGGCTTTCGTCGATTCTGCGCTGAACCGCGACTACGCGGTGATGATGGGGGTGACGATCCTCGTGGGCGCGCTGACCATCTTCTTTAACCTCGTGGTCGATATCCTCTACGGGTGGATCGACCCCAAGATCCGGTACTGACATGGTGATGACATCCGAACAACGGGTCGAGGCCAGTGAGATCGCAGGCAAGGGCCGCTCGCCTTGGGCCGATGCGCGGCGGCGGTTCTTTCGCAACAAGGCGGCGCTGATGGGGCTGGTGATCCTCGGCTTCGTCGTGGCCTTTGCGGTTTTTGGCAACAGCTTTGCGCAGTGGTCGAACGAGGAATTGGACTACAACGTCATGGGCCAGATCGTCGAATTGGGTGGGCCGTCGATTGAAAGCGGCCATTACTTTGGCACCGACGATCTGGGGCGCGATTTGTTCGCCCGCACCGTGCAAGGCACGCAGGTCAGCCTCGCGGTGGGCCTTGTCGGCGCGTTGATTGCCTGTGTGGTCGGCACGCTTTACGGCGCGGTGGCGGGCTACTTCGGCGGGCGCACCGACAGCATCATGATGCGGCTTGTCGATATCTTCATGGCCGTGCCTTACATGTTCGTGCTGATCCTTCTGTTGGTCATGTATGGCCGCTCGATCACCATCCTTTTTGCAGGCGTCGGACTGATCTCTTGGATGGAGATGGCCCGCATCGTGCGCGGCCAGACGCTGACCATCAAGGGCCGCGAGTTTGTCGAGGCCGCCCGCGCCACCGGCGTCTCGGCCCCGGTCATCATCCTGCGCCATATCGTACCCAACCTCTTGGGCGTGATCGCGGTTTACGCCACGCTGCTGGTCCCGCTGATGATCCTGACGGAAAGCTTCATTTCGTTCCTCGGGCTTGGCATTCAGGAACCGCTGACCTCCCTCGGGGCGCTGATCTCCGAAGGGGCGGGCACCATCGCCTATGGCACCACTTGGCAGTTGGGTTTCCCGCTGCTGTTCTTCTGTCTCACGCTCTTTGGGGTCACTGCATAAAAGTGACGTTATCGTCCGGCTCGTGCGAACTTTACGGGAACATTCGCGGTTTCAGTCGGGTTTCTGACCTCTGAGGGCATTGTAGAGGCTTGTTTTGCTGATTTTGAGGCGCGCTGCGGCCTCTCGGACGGTCAATCCATCGCTGATATGGGCTTTGGCTTGCTCCAGCTTCTTGAGCGTGACGACAGGCTTGCGCCCTCCTTTTCTGCCGCGCGTTGCAGCAGCCTTCAATCCGGCCTGCGTGCGCTCGACAATGAGGTCACGCTCAAACTCGGCAAGCGCACCGAACAGATGGAACACCAAAGTGCCGCCGGTAGTTGTTGTGTCCACGCCTTCGGTCAGGGATTTGAAGCCAACACCGCGGTCGCCGAGGTCTGTCACTGTTTCCACCAGGTGCTTCATGGAGCGGCCCAGACGGTCGAGTTTCCAGACCAAAAGCGTGTCGCCCTTGCGCAGAAAGGCCAGGGCATTATTCAGGCCAGGGCGTTCGGCTTTGGCGCCGGAGATGACATCTTCAAACACAGTTTCGCAGCCCGCAGCTTTGAGCGCATCCACCTGCGGTTCCAGCTTTTGCTCAGTGGTCGAGATCCGCGCATATCCAATCAGAGCCATGAAGATAGCCTTGTCCGTTTTCCTGTCCATAAATCAACTTGTCCGACTTCCCGTTGTCAAGCCATATTGGCGGACGGAACGGGTCGTTCCGCCTAACGAGCGTTTCACGGACTTGGGACAAAAGAGGGTATTTTATGGCACGGCGACAAATATTGACGGCAAGTTTTTGGTCTCGGCTGATGGCACCACCCTCGAAGGATCGAGAAGTCGCGATGTATTGCACGCTCACCCCGGATGAGATCGAGGTTGTCGCCAGAAAGCGAACAGCTGCTGCGCGTCTGGGCTATGCCGTATCATTGGCTTATCTACGCCATCCCGGGCGGGTTCGTAATGTTGGAGAACAGGCCAACGACGTGATGCTGGCCTTTCTTGC
>NZ_LWER01000447.1:0-32183 GCF_001634775.1 Sulfitobacter sp. HI0027 | reverse complement strand
TCGTCATCGAGATCACGGCTGCCGCCGCCGCCGCCGCCGCCACCACCGCTGCCGCCGCCCGAGGAGGACGGGCCGCTGTCATAGCCGCCGCCGTAGTCATTGCCGCCACCACCGTAGCCGCCGCCACCACCACCGCCGCCGGACCCGGCGCCACCGGGACCGTCGAGCATGGTCAGCGTGCCGCCAAAGCCCTGCAGCACCACTTCGGTGCTATAACGGTCCGCGCCGGATTGGTCTTGCCATTTGCGGGTCTGCAACTGGCCTTCGATATACACTTTGGAGCCCTTCTTGAGGTACTGCTCGGCGATGCGGACGAGCCCCTCTTGGAAGATCGCCACCGAATGCCATTCGGTCTTTTCGCGGCGCTCACCGGTGTTGCGGTCTTTCCATGTTTCCGAGGTGGCGATGCGCAGGTTGCACACTTTGCCGCCGTTCTGGAACGACCGCACCTCGGGGTCGCGCCCGAGGTTGCCGATAAGGATCACTTTGTTCACTGAGCCGGCCATCTTGCCCCCTCGTTTGTCATTGCTGTGTCATTGCGTCGGGCGCGAATCCGAGCGCGCCCAATTCGGCCGTTTATATCGCGGTTGTCCGCCGGATGACACCGGCTTTCCCACCTCGCCGCCCATCAAGGCACGCCGCGTGGCGGGCCGGTTTCCGGGGGCTGGTAGGCCACGCGGTTTTGGGTATACTGCGCGCAATGCAACGGCAGGGGGCAGAGATGCGAAAGACGGGACGTTTGGCCGGTCTGGCCGCGGTAGGTTTGGCGGCAGCCGGGATGATCGCGATGGGGGCAGCGCCGGCGGCTGCCGATATGTTTGCCAGCAAAAACCGCGCGGGTTTGTTTTCTTCTCAGAAAAGCATCCTCGATAACCGCGCATCCAAGCAATATTCCGCCTCCGTTCGGCTGCAACCGCCCAAGGTTGTCACCCCGACGAAATGGGACGCGCCGAAATACAACGGTTCCTACAAAGGGGCCTTTCTGACCCATGCCCGCGCGGCGGCGACCCGGCATGGTATCCCGGTTGATCTGTTTCTGCGGCTGGTTCAGCAGGAAAGCGGCTGGAACCCCAAGGCGCTGTCGCACAAGGGGGCGATGGGATTGGCTCAACTGATGCCCCAGACCGCGCAGGCGCTGCGCGTCGACCCGACCGATCCGGTGCAGAACCTTGAAGGCGGCGCGCGCTACCTCAAAATACAGTACCGCGCTTTCGGAAGTTGGGAGCTGGCGCTGGCGGCTTATAACGCGGGGCCGGGGGCGGTTAAGAAATACGGGGGCGTCCCCCCCTATAAAGAAACGCGGAATTACGTTAGAGTGATCACTGGCAGCTAAGCCATTGATATCTATGGGTCTGTATGGCGCGGTGGGCGTTTGTCCGCCTATTTTCACGTGCCTATGCCCCCTTGGCCCGGCGCCCTAGGGAACCGCTGGGGCGATCTTGGGGTTCTTTGATCAGAAACTTTGCAGCGGGAAATTCTCGTTTCAGAGATAAAAGATCAAAGGAGAACGACATGCCGACGAATATGAAAAATATCGCCCTTGCCGCCGGTGTAAGCGTTATTGCGCTGAGCAGCTCTGCTTTTGCCCAAGATAAGATCATGGTCTCGAAAATCGACGTTGAATCCTCTGTCAGCGCGGCTGCAGAGAGCAACGCCATGGACTTCTATCCTGATCTGGAAGAAGACCTGCGCGCCGAAGTGGCAGAGCGTGTGCCGATGAGCAGCGATGGTGCCGATCCACAGATCAAGATCGATATCCGCAAGATCTCTCTCAACGGCGCAACCATGTTGGCCGACAGTAAAGAATTTAACGAGTTGGAAGGCGTTGTTGATATCACAAGCCCCACCGGTGACAACGCTGGTCTGAGCTTCCCGGTAAAGATCTCGGCCTATAGCGGCGAAGACATCGCACCCGAAGGCTATGTCAACGTGCCGCCGTCTGAGACTGAATTCTACGTGGCGCTCGTGTCGACCTTTGCCGATGTTGTGGCCGAAGGTCTGGCCAATGTGAACACAGCTGGTTCGGCTGTTGATCCCTAAATCCGGCCCTTAAAACCGGATTACGATTACCTCAGGCCGTTCCCCCCTTAGACCGCCTGAGGCAGCAGGCGCGGCTCTTCGGAGCCGCGCCTTTTTCATCCTGCTGCCGTGCCCACTTCGATCACCGGCTCCATCTCGGCGAATTGCTGGGCTGAGAGGTGGCATTTAATCTGATGCCCGTCCGCCATGGTGACCATCGGCGGGACCTCCCGTTCGCAAAGGTCCCCCGGCACCTGTGATTTCCAGCGGCAGCGCGTCTGGAAAGGGCAGCCCGGTGGCGGGTTCATGGCCGAGGGCACGTCGCCTTCGAGGACGATGTGTTTCTTCTTCACCTTGGTATCGGCAATCGGCACGGCACTCAGCAGCGCCTCGGTATAGGGGTGATAGGGGGGTGAGAAGACCTGATCGGTGTCGCCCAATTCGACCACATGGCCCAGATACATCACCATCACCCGGTCGCTGAGATAGCGCACGATGGAGAGGTCATGGCTGATGAACAAGAGCGTCGTCTTCTGTTCGCGCTGAATCTCCATCAACAGGTCTGTCACTGCAGCCTGTACCGAAACATCCAGCGCCGAGACCGGCTCATCCGCCACCACGATCCGCGCGTCACCCGCAAAGGCGCGGGCAATGCCGACCCGCTGCTTTTGCCCACCGGACAGTTGCCGCGGCATGCGGGTTGCGAATTCACGCGGCAGTTTGACCAGATCGAGCAGTTCCAGCATCCGCTGCTTGCGCTCTTTCTCATTCTTGCCGATGCGGAAAATTTCCAACGCGCGGATGATCTGCCGCCCGACGGTCATGGAAGGGTTCAGCGTGTCGAAGGGGTTTTGAAAGACCATCTGAACATCGGCGACATTCTTGGTCGTGCGGTCGTCAATCGCCACCCCGCCAATATCCTTGCCGTCAAGGTAGATGTGCCCCTCGGTCGCCGTCTCAAGCCCCATGAGGACCTTGGCGAAGGTGGATTTGCCGCAGCCTGATTCCCCGACAATGGCGAGGGTTTCGCTCTCATGGGCCTCGAAACTCAAGGATTCGTTGGCTTTGACCACCTTGGTATTGCCGCCGCCGAACATGGCATTTGCCGCGACCTGATAGTATTTCTTGAGCTTGTCCATCTTGAGGACGACCTCGCCAACATCGCCCTTTTCCTTGACCTCGGCCAGCTCCAGTGGCGCTTGCCAGTCGATTTCTTGAAAGCGAATACAGCGGGTTTCGTGCCGGTCGTTGCCGGGTACGCTTTCCATCGGGATCGGCGCAGCGTCGCAGCGGCCGGGCACGAAATAGTCGCAGCGGGGGCCGAAGTTACAGCCGGGCGGGCGTTCATGGGGCAGGGGGAAGTTGCCGGGAATGGCCACAAGAGGCCGCGCGTTCTTGTCGGCGCCGGGCAGTGGGATCGAACGGAAGAGCGCCTGCGTATAGGGGTGCTGCATCTCGTCGAAGACATCGTGGATGGAGCCTTTCTCGACCGCCTCGCCGGAATACATCACGCAGATACGGTCGCAGGTTTCCAGCACCAGCCCGAGGTTGTGAGAAATGAACAGCATCGAGGTGCCGTATTTCTTACCCAAATCCTTCACCAGATCCACCACCGCCGCTTCGACGGTCACATCAAGCGCTGTGGTCGGCTCGTCGAGGATCAGGAGCGAGGGTTCGGACATCAGCGCCATGGCAATCACGATGCGCTGCTGCTGCCCGCCAGAGAGTTGGTGCGGGTAGGCTTTCAAAATGCGTTCTGGATCGGGAAGTTTCACATCCGTGACCACCTGAAGCGCCCGCGCATAGGCTTCTTTCTCGGACATGCCCGCGTGGATCATCGGCACTTCCATCAACTGTTTGCCGATGCGCATGGCGGGGTTGAGGCTGGCCATCGGCTCTTGATAGATCATCGCGATTTCGCTGCCGCGGATGTCGCGCAGTTCTTCGGTGCTCATTTCGCTCAGGTCGCGGCCCTTGAACTTGATGGAGCCGCCGACGATCCGGCCATTGCGGCCCAGATCTTGCATCACGCCCAGCGCCACGGTCGACTTGCCGCAGCCGCTTTCGCCCACCAGCCCCACAGCTTCGCCCGGTTGGACGCTGACAGAGAAATCCATCACGGCCGGAATCTCCCGCAGGCGGGTGAAGAACGAGATCGACAGGTTGTTGATCTCGAGAATGGGGCCGTCGTAATCAGTTTTTGGCATTTGTCTCTCCCAGTCGGGGGGATCAAAAGGGTCCGGGAGGGGGCGCCCCCCGGAGGATGTTTCTTAGTCGCGCAAGGATTCTTCGCGCAGGCCGTCGGCCAGCAGGTTCAGGCCTAGAACGAGGCTCAGAAGCGCAAGGGCAGGTGCGATGGCCGCGTGCGGGTAGAGCGACAGCAGGCGGCGACCTGCGTTGATCGTGCTGCCCCAATCCGGGCTTTCGCTCTCTAGCCCAAGGCCGAAAAAGCCCAAAGTGCCCAGAAGGATCGTGGTATAACCAATGCGCAGACAGAAATCGACGATCAGCGGGCCACGGGCGTTGGGCAGGATCTCCCACAGCATGATGTACCACGGGCCTTCGCCGCGGGTTTGGGCGGCGGCCACATAGTCGCGGGTTTTGATGTCGAGTGCGAGGCCGCGCACGATGCGGAAGACCGTGGGCGAGTTCACGAAGACGACCGAGACAAAGACCACCAGCACACCGGCGTCGATATCAAAGAGGTCGATCATGCCGGGTAAGCCCGGGATGCGGTAGCTATCCGTCGCCACGATCGCACCGTCGGTAGAGACCAGCGACAGGTACAGCCAGCCGACCACGCCCAGCACCACGATCAGCAGCGGCGTGCGGAACGAAGGCTGCGTGTAGTAGCGTGAGTTCAGCAGCACCGCGAGGAAGATCAGCGGGAAGATGAACAGGAACACGGCCATATAGTTCGGAATGCCGGTCAGCACGATCTCGGGCGTGACCAGCAGGTAGAACAGCAAGATCACCGGGAAGGCGAGGATTAGGTTTGCCAAAAAGCTGAGGATCGTATCCAGCCGCCCGCCGTAATAGCCCGCAGGCAGGCCCAGCGTGATCCCCACCATGAAGGCAAAGAGCGTCGCCAGCGGCGCGATCTGCACCACGACCCAAGAGCCCTTGATCAGCCGAGAGAAAACATCGCGGGCAAGGTTATCACCGCCCAACAGGAACCACGGGTATTCGCCCTCATCGGGGCTGCGCAGCGGGGTGCCGGGCAGCTTGTTCTTCATGCCCGACGTTTGGCTGAGGCTGTCGTGGGTCACCAGCAGGTCGAACAACCCGCCAAAAACTCCGGTGAAGACCCAGAACATGACGATGGCAAAGCCGATCATGCCCACGGTGCTGTCGAAGAGTTTGCCGTAGAGGCCAAGGCGGCGTTTGAAGTGGATGGAGACGGCGAAGGTCAGGATCAGCGCGATCCAGACCGGCAGCATCTGCTGCGACATGCCGCCGAAGATGCCTGCCTGCGGCCCCATGAAGGCACCGGCGACGATATAGGTCAGCGCCACAAGGATCAGCAGCGCAAACAGCAGGATCACCGCGCGGTTCAGCCCGCCCGCCACACCGCCCCGTCGGGCAACGGTGCCGTCGGGGTTGATCTCTTGTGCCTCACTGGCAGGCAGGAAGGAAACGACAATCTGCGCCGCGACAGCCAAGGCCAGCATCACGCAAAGGCCGAGGAAGATGATGTTGAGCCCCGCAAGAGACCCGGTCCATGTCAGTTGTTCCATGTCCATGCTCCCTTAAGAAATGCGAATGCGCGGGTTGAGGAAAACGTAGCCGATATCAGAGATCAACTGCGTCACAAGCACGACGATGACCGACACGACCGAAACGGCGAGCAGCAGTTCGATGTCGTTGTTCGCCGCCGCTTGAACGAGGAGCCAGCCGAAGCCCTTGTAGTTGAACAGCGTCTCCACAATCACCACACCGTTCAGCAGCCATGGGATTTGCAGCATGATCACCGTGAAGGGCGCGATCAGCGCGTTGCGCAGGGCGTGTTTCAGCACGATCTCAGAGAATTTCACCCCCTTGAGCCGCGCTGTGCGGATATACTGCGCGGTCATCACCTCGGTCATCGACGCCCGCGTCATCCGGGCGATATAGCCCATGCCGTAGAGCGAGATGGTCAGCACCGGCAGGAAGAAGTTCCAGAAGTTGGCGTCTTTCATGGCAGAGGTCGCGGAGCCGAGAAACAGCGTCTTACTGTCAATCCAGCCCCATTCCGCCAGAAGCGGCGAGAGGCCAAAGCGCGAGGAGGCCAGCACCGCGATGAAGATCACGCCTGAAACATATTCAGGCGTCGCCGTGGTGGCGATGGAGAAGGTCGAGAGCGAGCGGTCAAGCTTGGAGCCTTCGCGCATGCCCGCCAGCACACCGACAATCAGCGCCGAAGGGACCATCAGCATCAGCACCCAGAACATCAGTTTGCCGGTCAGGGCGAGACGGGTCAGGACGGTTTCACCGACGGGTTCTTTGAAGACGGTCGAAAACCCCCAATCGCCCTGCAGGATGCCGCAGCGGGTTGGACGCGCCTCTACCGGGGTGCCGGGGGCGAAACAGCGGCCAAAGGTCTCTTCGGGCGTGTCGCCTTCGGTGACCCATCCGGGCAACACGCCCAGCCATTCGCCGAACTTGTCGACGGTGGGTTGCAGATAGCCGCGGCTTTCAAGGTAGCTGGCCACGGCCTCGTCGGACATGCGGAAGTTGCCTTGGGTTTTGGCGAGCTTTTCGAGGTTCGGATAGAGATTGGTCAGCCAGAATACGATGAACGTCAGGCAGAGCGCCGTCAGCAACATCACACCCAGCCGGCGCAAAATGAATAGTCCCATGTGGTCCCCTGTGGCAGGGTCGGGCGGTGACTTGGCCCGACGATGCGGCCTTTTTGGCCTTTTTGATTTGTGCGGCGCCATGACAGCGCCGGTACTGGAGGCGGCAGTTTTTTGCCGCCTTGTTGAATTATGGCACTAGGGCCTCAAGGCAAGGCGTTTTTAGCGTCATCTGCTCGGACGTTTATCCGGCTCTTTGCAAAGCGGTTCGCCCATGAGGCATGGAAATTGGTCGCGCGTCAACATTCGGCTGAGCCGTTTGAGGGAGTTTTTGCGACATTTTGAGGGTCTGAAAGCGACAATTCGGGCAGGGGTCAGCGCAGCTTGCTGGGGGGAAGGCCGCTGTGCTGCTGCATGAAACGGGTGAAATAGGCAGCGGAGCCAAAGCCCAGAGAGGCTGCGATTTCGGCGGCGGTTTGATCGGTTTCGGCCAACAGACGCCGGGCGGCATGGCAACTGCGTTCGGTCAAGAGATCGGCGGCGGATTTGCCGGTGGCCGCTTTGACGGCGCGGGTCAGATGGGTCGGCGTGACGCCCAGTTCCGCTGCGTGATCGGCCATGCTGCCCCCCTTGGGCGCGCGCTGGGCGATCAGGGCGCAGAACCGCGCGCTGAGCCTGTCGCCGGCCTTGGGCCGGGGGGCGGCATGTTCGTCTGACATGATCTGACGGCGGAGCCATACCGATATCAGCGCAACCTGAGCCTTAAGCGCGTCTTGTTGCAGGGGGCGGCCTTGCTGCACCTCCCGCTGGGTCTGTTCGATCAGGGCCGCGATTTCGGATTGGGCCACACCGTCGCGGATGCGCAACTGGCGCGGCATTTCGGGCAAACGCACATCGCGGTCTTCCGGGATCAGCACCGCATGGCCCAGACATTGATAGCCCAGCTCCAGAGCAAAGAGCGACCGCGCCGGTATCCAGAGCGCGTTATGGGGGCTGATGCCCCGGCGTTGCCCATCCAGCAGCAACCGACCCTGGCCCCGGGTGATCCAGATCAAAAGATGGTGGTCGCGCTCATGGGCGAGGGTCAGGCGCCAATCTTGCCCCGCCGAAAGCTGGGCCAAGGTCTGGGTTTGTATCTGCGTTTGGGGCACGCGGCGCTTTCGTCGAGAAATGGCAACCCTGTCGGGCCAATCTACAACGTCAGGCTATCGGATGGTTGGAATAACGCAAGAAACTGTATGCGCCCTGCGGTTATTGCGGCGTCACCCGATGCCAATCTGCCATTTTGCTACGCATCCAAGTGCGCTGCCGCTTGGCGAAACGGCGGGTGGCGACCACGGCGGCCTCGCGGGCGCGGTGCAGCGACCAATCGCCGCCAAGGTGGCGGATCAGTTCCGGCACGCCAATGGCGCGATGGGCGGGCAGCGTGGGGTCATAGCGCGGGCGGAGGGCGGCCACCTCTTCCAAGGCGCCTTGCTCTAGCATCTGGTCAAAGCGCTTTTCGATGCGGGCGTTCAGCCAATCCCGCTCCACGTCGAAGACAATCGGCCGACAGTCTGCCAGCGGCAAAAGCGGCGCGCCGGTATTGCGCTGCCAGTCCGACAGGCCGCGCCCGGTGGCCTGCCACACTTCCCAAGCGCGCTGCACCCGCGCGCGGTTGCGCTGGTCAATGCCCGCCGCGGTCTCATCATCAAGCTGCGCCAGCAGGTCTTCGAGCGTCATGTCATCGCCTTGGGCGCGGACCTCTGGCGGGGTTTCCGGAATTTCGGCCAACCCCTGCGTCAGAGCCGCGAAGTAAAGCCCGGTGCCGCCGGTGATAATCACCCGCTGATCGCCGCCCAGCAGCGGCGCCACCTCGCGCAGCCAATGGCCGGTGGAGTAGGGTGCATCCTCGGCCAGATGACCATAGAGCAGATGCGGCGCACGGGCCTCTTCTTCGGCTGAGGGCCGGGCGCTGATGATGCGCAACGGCGCATAGACCTGACTGGCATCTGCGTTGACGATCACGCCGCCCTGCGCCTCGGCAATGGCGAGTGCCAGGGCGGATTTGCCGCTGGCGGTCGGCCCGGCGATGAGCACCGGGCGCTCGGGCGGCAGGTCTTGCAGCAGCGCGTCAAACTGGGCCTTGGGAATATCCGGCATTTCTTTGCGTCTTCCTTACGTCCCGCATTGAACCTTGGGCGTATTTGCGACATTTTGGCGCGAAATGAAAACCCTTCACCGCCGCAAGGCTCAAATCTCCCCCGGTTGGTGAAATAATAAGGTGTGCCCGATGTCCCAAGACACCCCCCAAGTCTCCTTTAACCGCGTGATGCTAAAGATTTCCGGGGAGGCGCTGATGGGTGACCTCGGCTATGGCCTGCATCCGCCAACCGTCGAACGCATCGCCCGTGAGGTGCAATCGGTGCACAGTCTTGGTGTCGAGATCTGTATGGTCATCGGTGGCGGCAACATTTTCCGCGGGCTGCAAGGCTCGGCGCAGGGGATGGAGCGGACGACGGCGGATTACATGGGCATGCTCGCCACGGTCATGAACGCGCTGGCGATGCAATCGGCGCTCGAAGGTCTGGGCATTCACACGCGGGTGATCAGCGCCATCACGATGAACGAAGTGGCCGAGCCCTATATCCGTCGCCGCGCCGTGCGCCACCTTGAGAAGAAGCGGGTCTGCATCTTTGCCGCGGGCACCGGCAACCCCTATTTCACCACCGACACCGCTGCGACCCTGCGCGCCAATGAAATGTCTTGCGAGGCGATCTTCAAAGGCACCAAGGTCGATGGCGTCTATGACAAGGATCCGGCCAAGTTCGACGACGCGAAACGCTATGACATGGTGAGCTATGACGACGTGCTGCAAAAGCGGCTTGGCGTGATGGATGCCTCTGCCATCGCTTTGGCGCGGGATAACAACCTGCCGATCATCGTCTTCTCGCTGGATGAGCCGGGCGGGTTTCAGGGCATTCTGGCCGGGCAGGGCACCTATACCCGCGTCGGCTAGACCCGGGCTTAGATTGCAGGGGATCGTCCGACGGCAGGGCGATTGGCCTGAGGCCGCCGCGTCTCTCTCAAAGGGGGCGCGGCTGGCGCAGGGTGGCGGAATAATGGGCAGTTGTGAAAGCGCCGCGCCACCGTTAGAAAGCCGTAACGCAAGGAAACAACAAGCAGGCTCGCCATGTCAGACGAATTTATGCTCGATACCGATGATCTTGAACGGCGGATGAACGGCGCGATTGCGTCGCTTCGGACCGAGTTCGCATCGCTGCGCACAGGGCGTGGCTCGGCCTCCATGCTGGAGCCGGTGATGGTTGAGGCTTACGGCCAGATGACCCCGGTGAACCAAGTCGGCACCGTCAACGTGCCCGAGCCGCGCATGGTGACGATCAACGTGTGGGACAAAGGTCTTGTCGGCAAGGTTGAAAAGGCCATCCGTGAAAGCGGTCTGGGCATCAACCCGCAGCTTAATGGCACCATCATCATGCTGCCGATCCCTGAGCTCAACGAAGAGCGCCGCACCCAGTTGACCAAGGTCGCAGGCCAATATGCCGAACACGCACGTGTCTCGATCCGCAACATCCGCCGCGACGGGATGGATCAGATTAAGAAAGCCAAGAACGACGGTGCGATGTCTGAGGATGACCAGAAAATCTGGGAGGGCGAAGTGCAGGACCTGACCAACCGCTTCATCACCCTCATCGACGACCAGCTTGAGACGAAACAGGCCGAAATCATGCAAGTCTGACCCGCGCTTTCGCGCAGGGACATAGAACTTGAAAGAAAAGGTCGAGACATGAGCACCGCCGAAACCCAGCCCCAGACGATACCCGGCGGGCCACGCCATGTGGCGATCATCATGGACGGCAATGGCCGTTGGGCCACCCAACGCGGGCGGCCCCGGCTTTTTGGCCACCACGCCGGTGCCAAGAGGGTGCGCGAGATCGTTGAATGCTGCCCCGATGTGGGGGTGGAATACCTGACGATCTTTGCCTTCTCGACCGAGAATTGGAAACGCACGCAGGTCGAAGTGGCGGGGCTGATGTCGCTGTTTCGGCGCTATATCTCCAAGGAGATGCGCAGCCTCAGCGAATATGGCGCGCGGGTTCGGTTCATCGGGGACCGCGACCGGCTGGATGACAAGCTGATCAAGCTGATGGGAGAGCTTGAGGATCACACCGCGCATAACACCCGTATCAATCTGACG
This sequence comes from Sulfitobacter sp. HI0027, assembly GCF_001634775.1. Lineage (NCBI taxonomy): Bacteria > Pseudomonadati > Pseudomonadota > Alphaproteobacteria > Rhodobacterales > Roseobacteraceae > Sulfitobacter > Sulfitobacter sp. HI0027. The sequence continues at coordinate 21,191 of NZ_LWER01000447.1, read as the reverse complement.
ATCGCGCTCAATTACGGGGGGCGCGATGAGGTGGCCCGTGCCACGCATCGCTTGGCCCAAGATGTCGCCAGCGGCAAACTCGACCCCGACAGCGTGGACGAAGAGACCCTGCCGCGCTACCTCGATACCCATGTGCTGCCCGACCCCGATCTGGTGATCCGCACCAGCGGCGAGGCGCGGATTTCAAACTTTCTGCTGTGGCAGTCGGCCTATGCGGAATATGAGTTCATCGACACGCTGTGGCCGGATTTCACCCGCGAGGAATTCGCCCGGCTCTGCGCCGCCTATGGCGGGCGTGACAGGCGGTTCGGTGCGGTCAAGACCTGAGGAGACGTGCGATGAAATCACCTGAACAATGGTCCGACCTGCGGGCGCGGATGCTGTCTGCCAGCGCCATGATCCTGATTGGCCTGCTGGGCATCTGGCTGGGCGGTGTGGTGTTTCATCTGCTGGTGGCATTGATTTGCGGCATGATGGTCTGGGAATTGGTCGGCATGCTGCGCGGGCCGGGGCAGGCGGAATCTTGGCAGCTTGGGCTGGTGACGGGCGTGGCGGTGTTGGCTTCGGTTTATCTGCCCGTCGGCCTTGGGCTGCCGTTGTTGCTGGCGCCAGCGCTTCTGGGGTTCGCGCTTTTGAGCGCCAACCGCACGCTTTACATGAGTTTTACCGCGCTGATCCTGCTGGCGGGCTTTGGCCTGATCCAGTTGCGCGATGATATGGGTTTTGGCTGGTTGATGTGGCTGGTGTTGGTGGTCGTGGTCACCGATGTGGTGGGCTATTTCGCCGGTCGCGCCATTGGCGGGCCGAAGTTCTGGCCCAAAGTCAGCCCCAAGAAAACATGGTCCGGCACCGCGTCGGGCTGGGTTGGGGCGGCGGTTGTCGGGCTGATCTTTTCCTTCAACACCGGCTTTGGTCTGCAGCTCGTCGGCATCTCGGTCGCGCTGTCGATGGCCTCGCAGATGGGCGATATGGCGGAATCGGGGATGAAGCGGAAAATGGGCGTCAAAGACAGCTCGGCGCTGATCCCCGGCCATGGCGGTCTGCTGGACCGCTTTGATGGAATGCTGGGCGCTGCGGTGTTCTTGCTGATCGTCGGGCCGCTGATCGGCTTCCCGCCGGGCGTGAACTGATCCGCTATGCCGCGCAAGATTTCGATACTGGGGGCGACCGGGTCCATCGGTCAAAACACGATTGACCTGATCCGCCGCGCGCCTGACGGCTATGATGTCGTGGCGCTGACCGGGGCGGGCAATATCGCGCAACTGGCGGCGGATGCTAAAGCGCTGAACGCCGAGGTCGCGGTCACCGCGCGCGAAGACCTGTTGGACGATCTGCGCGACGCGCTCAGCGGCAGTGGGATCGAGGCAGCGGCAGGGTCCGAGGCGATTACCGAGGCGGCATCCCGTCCGGCGGAGTGGACCATGTCGGCGATCATCGGCGCGGCAGGGCTCGCGCCTGGTCTGGCCGCCCTGCGCCAAGGCGGGACGCTGGCGCTGGCCAATAAGGAATCGCTCGTTTGCGCCGGAGCGCTGATCATGGGCGAGGCCAAGCGCCATGGCGCGACGATCCTGCCGGTCGACAGCGAACATTCCGCCGTTTTCCAAGCGCTCGTGGGCGAGGATATGACCGCCGTTGAGCGCGTCATCATCACTGCCAGCGGCGGCGCGTTTCGCGATTGGCCGCTTGAAGATTTGCGCAATGCGACACTCGATCAAGCATCAAACCATCCCAATTGGGACATGGGCCAGCGGATCACCATCGACTCGGCCTCGATGTTCAACAAGGCGATGGAAGTCATTGAAACGCGGGAATTTTTCGGCGTATCGCCTGAGGCTATCGAAGTGCTGGTGCATCCGCAGTCGATGATCCATGCGCTGGTGGGGTTCTGTGACGGTGGGTTGATGGCCCATGTCGGCCCGCCCGATATGCGCCACGCGATCGGCTATGCGCTGCACCATCCGCAACGCGCGCCCCTGCCAGTAGAACGGCTGGACCTGACCAAAATCGGTCGGTTCGATTTCACCGCCCCTGACGACGCCCGCTGGCCTGCGCTGCGCCTCGCGCGGGAGGTGATGGCGGCGGGGGGGCTGATGGGCGCAGTCTTTAACGCGGCCAAGGAAGTGGCGCTGGATGGCTTCATCGCCGGGCAGTTGCGCTTTACAGAAATGGCCGAGATCGTCGAAGAGGTTCTGGACGCACGCGCGTCTGACGCATCTTTGGGTCGGGGCAGTGACGATATGACACTTGATTTGGTGGGCCAAGCCGACCATCTCGCACGTAAGGCCGCGACAGCCGCAATTCAAAAAAGGGCAGGGTAGCACGTTGGACATCATGGGATATTTGCCGGAGTTCGGCGGGCTGATTTGGACGATATTGGCCTTTGTCGTGGCGCTGTCGGTGATCGTGGCGATCCACGAATACGGCCATTACATCGTTGGCCGTTGGACCGGGATCAAAGCGGATGTCTTCAGTCTGGGCTTCGGCCCGGTGCTGTTTTCGCGCATGGATAAACGCGGCACGCGCTGGCAGTTCGCGCTGCTGCCCTTTGGCGGCTATGTGAAATTCGCGGGCGATTCCAATGCGGCGTCCGGCAAGGACGAAACCGCGATGGAGGCGCTGGCAGAAGACCCCGAAGCGCTGCGCCACACGATGCACGGCGCGCCGCTTTATGCCCGCGCGCTGACCGTGGCGGCGGGACCGGTGTTCAACTTTGCCCTGTCGATCCTCATCTTTTTCGCCGTGGCGATGACCGCTGGCACCGCCCGCGATCCGCTCACCGTGGGAGAGCTGCGGGCGCTTCCCAACGCTGCCTATGAGTTGCAGCCGGGCGACATTCTGCGCGCGGTCGAAGGCGCGCCGGTGCCCTCGCTCGCTGCCGGTGGGGGCTATGGCGATTTCCTGACGAATTTGCCCCAAGAAGCGGTCTTGAGCTATGACATCACCCGCGATGGGGCCGACCTGACCGTGCCCGGCCCCTATCTGATGCCGCCGCTGGTCAGCAATGTCGCGCCGCAATCGGCAGCGCAAGAGGCCGGTTTGCGCAGCGGGGATGTGATCACCGCCGTCAACGGCCAAGAGATCGTGGCCTTTGGTGAGTTGAAAGAGGTGGTTGAGGCTTCCGAAGGGGCGCCGCAGGAGTTGACCGTCTGGCGCGATGGCGAGACCCTGCCTTTCACCCTCGTTCCCAAAGCCACGGATGAGCCGCAGCCCGATGGCAGTTTCAAGCAAAATCTGCGCATCGGCATCGTCGGCGGCATGGCCTTTGTGCCCGCAACAGATACGCCCGGCGTGGGGGAGGCGCTTAGCTCGGGCCTAGATAACACTTGGCGCATCATCACCGGGTCAATCTCGGGCCTGCGCGAGATGATCGTCGGCAATATCAGCACCTGCAACCTGAGCGGCCCGGTGGGCATCGCCCAGACTTCGGGCGCGATGGCGAGCCAAGGGGCGCAGTCCTTCATCTATTTCATCGCGGTGCTGAGCACGGCGGTCGGTCTGCTGAACCTCTTCCCAATCCCGGCCTTGGACGGCGGGCATCTGGTGTTTTACGCCTATGAGGCCGTGACCGGCAAACCGCCCAGCGATGGCGCGCTGCGGATTTTGATGACCATGGGCATCGCCTTGGTGCTGACCTTGATGCTCTTTGCGCTTGGGAACGACTTGTTCTGCCCATAGGGCCGGGCGGCGCCCCTGAGAGTGAAAGACAACCTGCGCCTTGCCCTTACGGGCAGGGCGTAATGCCTTGAAATGGTCATAATTGAACAAAATCGTGCCGCAATCCTTGGCTATGGTCATCTTTCATCAAGAAGGAACCCATGATGCACGTTTTACAAGGATCATACCGCGGCCTCAGCCTGCTTTTGGACCTTAACTGGGACCGTGCGTTCTTTGCCGCGGCCATTGCAGCGGCGCTATCTGCCGGGGCCTTTGTCGCCTCTCTCTGAATGCTTGCGAGTGCGTGATAGAGTGCCTTATCGGGTGCTGCTGCACGATCTTGGCTCATGATGTCATTCTGGCCCAACTTGCCGCATGATATGGTATATTTTCTCGGCCGTTGCTTTTGACAAACCCCGTTAACCTGCGTAGTCAGGTTGACAACAATGTCGTAAAAAAACGGGTCGGTGTAATGGGACTGAGGAACGAGGGCAGAATGCCCGTCGAGTGGGCACAGCGCAGCAATGTTGGCAAGACCCTTCGGGGCGCATCGCTTTGTGTCATGTTGTCCGTGGCCTGGCTCGTGCCGGGCAGCCAAGCGCAGGCGCAGCAATATCAGTTCAACACGGTCGTCATCGACGGCAACGAGCGGATCGGCGACAGCGCGATTCTGCGCCGGGCCGGTATCGGGCGCGGGCAGGCGGTGTCGGGCGGTCAGTTGAACGACGCCTATCAGAACCTGCAAAACTCGGGCCTGTTCGAATCCGTCTCTCTTGAGCCGCAGGGCAACACGCTGGTCATCACGGTGGTCGAACTGCCGACGCTGAACCGCGTCAGCTTTGAGGGCAACCGCCGCATCAAGGATGAGATGCTGGCCGAACTCATCGGCTCGACCGAGCGTCGGGTGTTCAATCCCAGCCAAGCCGAGCAAGACGCCGCCGCCATCGCCGAGGCCTATAGTAACGAAGGCCGTCTGTCGGCCCGCGTGCAGCCCCGCATCATCCGTCGCGATCAAAATCGCGTCGATCTGGTGTTCGAAATTTTCGAAGGCGACAACGTCGAGATCGAACGTCTGAGCTTTGTCGGCAACCGGGTCTATTCCGACCGGCGTCTGCGCCGCGTGCTGGACACCAAACAGGCGGGTCTGTTCCGCCGTTTTGTCAAACGTGACACCTATGTCGAAGGCCGGGTCGAGGCCGATAAGCAGATGCTGCGGGATTTCTACCTCTCGCGCGGCTATGTCGACATGCGTACCGAGGCGGTCAACGCCGAGCTGACCGAAGAACGCGATGGCGTCTTCGTGGCCTATAACATCACCGAGGGGCAGCAGTTCCGTTTCGGCAACGTGTCGGTCGAATCCGAAGTGCCCGGTCTGAACGCCGCCGTGTACCGCGACCTGCTCAAAATCCGCCCCGGCGTGATCTACTCGCCCACTCTGATCGAGAATGACATCGCCCGGATCGAGCGCCAAGCCATCCGCGATGGTGTCGATTTCCTGCGCGTCGAGCCGGTGATCGACCGCAACGACCGTGATCTGTCGCTCAACGTGACCTACAAGTTGTCCCGTGGCGAGCGTATTTTTGTTGAGCGGATCGACATTGAAGGCAACACCACGACGCTTGACCGGGTGATCCGCCGCGAGTTCGACAGCGTGGAGGGTGACCCGTTCAACCCGCGCGAAATTCGCCAAGCGGCAGAACGTATCCGCGCGCTGCAGTATTTTGAGACGGCAGAGGTCAACGCCCGCCAAGGCTCCAGCCCCGAGCAGGTCGTGATTGACGTGGATGTGGAAGAAAAGCCCACCGGCTCGCTGAACTTTGGCGGCTCTTTTTCGAATAACGACGGTTTCGGTGTGGCGGTCAGCTTCCAAGAGGAAAACTTCCTCGGGCGCGGCCAGCGGCTGAACCTGTCGATCTCCACCGCCGAAGATGCCACGCGCTATGGCGTGACCTTTGTCGAGCCGCGCTTTTTGGGGCGTGACGTGGCGCTTGGTCTCAAGCTTGATTATGCGGAAACCAATTCGTCTTACACCAGCTATGACACCGAACGTCTGGTGTTCCAGCCCAGCCTGACTTTCCCGGTCAGCGAGAATGGCCGTCTGTCGACGCGCTATACCCTCGAAGGGATCGAGATGCTGGAGCGTGATGATGAGGATAACAGCGCCACCATCGCGAATGAAATCGCGGAGGGCGCGTTGTTCTCTTCCTCCCTCGGCTACACCTACACCTATGACACCCGCCGCACCGGGCTGGACCCGACACAGGGCATCCTGTTCGAGTTCGGGCAGGACTTTGCCGGGCTGGGTGGGGATAACGAGTTTATCAAGACGACAGCCAAGATCGCGGGCGAAAAACGCATCTTCAACGAGGAAGTGACCCTGCGCGCCACGCTTGAGGGCGGTGCGCTGGCATGGAACAGCGGCACCAACCGTGCGGTTGACCGCTTCATCCTTGGCCCGTCGATCATGCGCGGCTTTGAGCCGGGCGGCATCGGTCCGCGCGATCAGAGCAACGGTGTGGACGACGCACTTGGCGGCAACCTCTTTGCCGTGGCCCGTTTCGAGGCGGAGTTCCCGTTGGGTCTGCCCGAGGAATATGGCATCTCTGGTGGTGTCTTCTATGACGTGGGCAACCTGTGGGATCTGAGCGATGTCGACACCACGGGCGGCACCATCGTCGGTGAAGGCGGCTCTTTCCGTCATGTGATCGGCTTCTCGGTCTTCTGGGACACGCCGCTTGGCCCGCTTCAGTTCAACGTCTCCGACGCACTGAAGAAAGAGAGCTTTGACAAAGAGCAAAGCTTTGAGGTCACGCTGCGGACCACGTTCTAAGCCCATGCGCCGCGCTTTCATCCCCTTGGTGATGATGCTGGCCGGGGTCACCCCCGGCCTCGCGCAGCAGGCCCCCGTGGCAGAGCCGCAAACAAACACGCCAGCCCCCGCGCGGGGCGGTGTGATCAGCCCCGTGCTGACCATCGATTCTGAGCGCCTGTTCCACGACAGTGCCTTTGGCCAGCGCGTCACCCGCGAGATCGAAGTCGAGAGTGAGCAGCTGGCCACCGAAAACCGCGAGATTGAAGCGGCACTAGAGGCGGAAGAACGCGAACTCACCGAAAAACGGTCGCAGATGAAGCCCGCTCAGTTCCGGTTGCTGGCCGATGCCTTTGACGAGAAGGTCCAGCGGACCCGGGCAGAGCAGGCGGCGAAAAACCGGGCGCTGAGCGAGGCGTTGGATCTTGAGCGGGAGCGGTTCCTGTCTGCCGCGGCCCCGGTGCTTGAGCAGTTGATGCGCAATTCCGATGCGGCGGTCATTCTTGAGCGGCGGCGGGTCTTTGTTTCTTCCTCGGTGATTGAGGTCACGGATGAGGCGATTGCCCTGCTGGATGAGGCGATCGGAACCGGGCTGACCGACGCCGACTGATCCGCGCGTTCCGCGGGGATGCTTGCCCCCAGCCGCCTGAATTGGTAGCCATTCAGCAACCTTCTGAGACAAAGGACAGTCCATGACCGAAGAGCTGCTGCGCGCCGATATCCAGTTGATCCAGCGCATCCTGCCGCACCGCTATCCCTTTTTGCTGGTCGACAAGGTCGAAGAGATCAAGGGCACCGAGAGTGCTGTCGGCTACAAGAACGTCACCATGAACGAGCCGCATTTCCAGGGCCATTTCCCCGGCACGCCGATCATGCCGGGCGTCACCATTGTTGAAGCGATGGCCCAGACAGCAGGCGTGATGGTGGGCACCGCCCTTGGCATGCAGGACCGCGATATGCTGATCTATTTCATGTCGATCGACAAATGTAAGTTCCGCCGCAAGGTTGGCCCCGGCGATGTGCTGCGGATGGATCTCACGACCCTGCGCGGCAAGCCGGGTGCGAAAATCTGGAAATTCGGCGGTGTTGCCACGGTCGAGGGCGAAATGGCCGCCGAGGCCGAATTCATGGCGATGTTGGACCTGCCACAGGACGCAGCATGAGCAATATCCACCCCAGTGCCGTGATCGAAGAGGGCGCGCAGATCGACCCTTCGGTCAAGATCGGCCCTTTCTGCGTGGTAGGGCCACAGGTTGTGCTGAAGGCGGATGTGGAGTTAAAATCCCATGTCGTCGTCACCGGCCAGACCGAGGTGGGCGCAGGCACGGTGATCTTTCCCTTCGCCGTGATCGGTGAGATTCCGCAGGATTTGAAGTTCAAGGGCGAAGCCAGCCGTCTGGTCATAGGCGAACGCAACCGCATCCGCGAACATGTCACGATGAACTGCGGCACCGAAGGCGGTGGCGGGGTGACGCGCGTGGGCGACGACGGGCTGTTCATGGCGGGCTGTCACATTGCCCATGACGCCATCGTGGGCAACCGGGTGATCGTGGTGAACAACGCCGCCGTGGCGGGGCATTGCGTGCTCGAAGATGACGTGATCATTGGCGGGCTTTCGGGCATCCATCAGTGGGTCCGCATCGGCCAAGGCGCGATCATTGGCGCAGTGACCATGGTGACCAATGATGTGATCCCCTACGGGCTTGTGCAAGCGCCGCGGGGTGATCTGGACGGGTTGAACCTTGTGGGGCTGAAACGCGCCGGTGTGGCACGTAGCGACATCACGGCGCTCAGGGCCGCGTTCCAGATGTTGGCGCAGGGCGAGGGGACATTCTCGGACCGGGCGCGGCGTTTGGGGGACGAGACCCAAAGCGATTACGTCCGCCAGATCGTTGATTTCGTCATGGCCGACACGGGCCGCCATTTCTTGACGCCGAAATGAGCCTTGCGCTGATCGCCGGGCGCGGCGGCTTGCCCGCACGGGTGGCGGTAGCGCAGGCCGAGCCGCCGTTGGTCTGCGCCTATGAGGGCTGCGCGCCCGATGGGTTGAAGCCCGATCTGACCTTTCGGTTGGAGACCTTGGGCAGCCTTCTGGCGCATCTTTTGGGCGTGGGTATTCGAGATGTGTGTCTGTGCGGGGCTATCGACCGGCCCACGCTGGACCCCGCAAAGCTCGATATCCGCACAGCACCTTTGGTGCCGCAGTTCAAACAGGCGCTGGCCGCGGGCGACAATGGCGCGCTTGAGGTGATCAAGACGATTTTCGAAGACCATGGCCTTCGGGTGGTCGGGGCCGATGAACTGGTGCCCGACCTGATCGCCGACAGCGGTGTACTGTCGCGCGAACTGCCCGACGAACAAATGCGCCGGGATGCCGCGCGTGGTGCTGCCGTGCTCGATGGCTTGGCCACGCTCGACATCGGACAGGCCTGCGTGATTGGGCGTGAGCAGGTCTACGGGGTTGAGACCATCGGCGGCACGGATCACCTGCTTGCAACCCTGCCGGAGGCTATACAGGGCGCACGCGCAGTGCTCTGCAAAGGCCCGAAAACTGGCCAAATTCGCGAGATCGACCTGCCGACCATCGGCCCTGATACGCTGCGCGCCGCCCATGCGGCGGGGCTGGCTGGCGTGATGATTAAGGCGGGCGGTGTGATGCTGTTGGAGCGTGACGCCTGCGTGGCGCTTGCTGATGAGCTTGGTCTGGTGCTCTGGGTCCGAGAGGAGGGCGCGGCGTGAAGGTGTTCATTCTGGCAGGCGAGCCTTCGGGCGATCGGTTGGGCGGCGCGCTGATGGCGGGGCTGAAAGAACTTTGTCCCGAGGTGACATTCGACGGCATCGGCGGGCCGATGATGATGGCGCAGGGGCTGGAAAGCCGGTTCGACATGGACGAGCTCAGCGTCATGGGGCTGGCGGAGATCCTGCCCAAATACCGCGCGCTGATGGCCCGGATCAATGAGACGGCACAGGCGGTGGTTGAGACCAAGCCAGATGTGCTCATCACCATCGACAGCCCAGATTTTTCCCTGCGCGTGGCGCGTAAGGTGAAAGAGAAATCTAACATCCGAACAGTGCATTACGTGGCCCCGACCGTCTGGGCATGGCGCCCCGGCCGGGCCGAAAAGATGGCGCGTTCGGTTGATCATGTGCTGGCGCTGTTCCCCTTCGAGCCGCCCTATATGGAAGCGGCGGGCATGGCCTGTGATTTTGTGGGTCACCCGGTGGTGGCCGAGCCTGTGGCCGATGACGCCGCGGCTGCGGCCTTCCGCGCCGAACACCGTCTTGCCGATGCACCGCTGTTGCTGGCGTTGCCCGGCTCGCGCCGGGGCGAGGTCACCCGGCTGGCACCAGTGTTCCAGCAGGTTGTCGCGCGGCTGGTCGAGGCAGAGCCGTCCTTGCGGGTCGTGGTCCCTGCGGCCAGTCCGGTGGCGGCATTGGTCAAACAGGTGACGCGCAATTGGGCGGGCAACCCGCTGGTGCTGGACCCTCGTGATATGGCGTCCGAAGAGTTCACCGCCACCAAACGCGCCGCCTTCCGCGCGGCGGATGTGGCACTGGCGGCCTCGGGCACCGTGTCGCTCGAGCTGGCCGCGGTGAACACGCCGATGGTCATCGCCTATGACATGAACTGGATCAGCCGCCAGATCATCGGACGGATGCTGCGGGTGGATACGGTAACGCTGGTCAACCTCGTCTCGGAAACCCGCGTGGTGCCGGAGTTCATCGGTGCCAACTGCCGCCCCGGACCCATCGCCGAAGGCGTCTTGCAGGTGCTGCGCGCGCCCGGCGCCCAGAAGGACGCGATGGCGCTGACGATGCAACGTTTGGGGCAGGGCGGCGAGGCCCCGGGCCTGCGGGCCGCGCGCGCGGTGCTGGCCCGGATGTAGACGGGATCAGCCCCGGTGAATCCAGCCGCCGCCGAAGATGCGTGTGCTTTCAGGATCATAGAACACACAGGCCTGACCCGGCGACACGCCTTCCTCGGCGGTCAGCAGTTCAACCTCGGCCTCGGTCGCGCTGATCGGGCGCAGGATCGCATCGCGCGGCGGACGGGTGGAGCGGACGCGCACGGCGATGTGCCACTCCGGGCGCGAGGTCAGGGGCTCATCGCCCAGCCAGTTGATCTCTCGCACCGGGATCTTGCGGGTGGCGAGCATGGATTTCGGGCCGACGACGACCTCTTTGCGCTCGGCATCCAACCTCACCACATAGAGCGGGTCGGCCAGACCACCGATGCCCAAGCCCCGGCGCTGACCGATGGTGTAGTGGATCACGCCCTCATGTTTCGCCAGCACATTGCCTTCGGTATCGACGATATTGCCCGGATCGGCGGCCTCGGGGCGCAGCTTGCGGATCACCGCGGCATAGTCGCCATTGGGGACGAAACAGATGTCCTGACTGTCGGGCTTATCCGCGACTTCCAGCCCGTATTTCGCGGCTAGCTTGCGGGTGTCGTCCTTACTGGGCAGATGGCCCAGCGGGAAGCGCAGATAGGAAAGCTGCTCTTCGGTGGTGGAGAACAGGAAATAGCTCTGGTCGCGGTTGCCGTCCGCAGCGGCGTGTAGCTCCGGCCCGTTCTCGCCCATTTTGCGCTGGATATAGTGACCGGTGGCCATACAGTCGGCCTCAAGATCCTTGGCGGTTTCCAGCAGGTCTTTGAACTTCACCCGCTCGTTGCAGCGGATGCAGGGCACGGGCGTGGCACCGCCGAGGTAGCTGTCGGCGAATTCATCAATCACGGCGTCCTTAAAGACGTTCTCATAGTCCAGCACGTAATGCGGGAAGCCCATCTCTTCGGCCACGCGGCGGGCGTCCTGAATGTCGACGCCCGCGCAGCAGGCACCTTTTTTGGCCAGCGCGGCGCCGTGATCGTAAAGCTGCAGGGTCACGCCCACGACATCATAGCCTTCGTCCTTGAGCATGGCCGCCACGACGGAACTGTCCACACCGCCCGACATCGCCACGACGACGCGCGTATCGGCGGGCGCCTTGGCAAAGCCAAGCGAATTGAGCGGCGGTGTCTGATCAAGGGCCATGGGTCTCTCCGGAGTTTGTGCGCGAATATAGGAAAATCCTATCTAGTCACAAGGGCAGGCTTCACGCCGCGTTAAGGCAGATGGGGGTTATTGGCCGCCAGAACAATGGCGGATGATGCGATGTACCTGAAAAAAGTCGATGGGCCACGGTCTGTTACCCTCGCTGACGGGAGCGTGATGTCACGCGCCGATTTGCCCGGCGCAGATACGCTAAGGTGGGTCGCCTCGCGCAAGGCAGCGGTGGTGCGGGGGGTGGTCTATGGGCTGATCACCCAATCCGAAGCGCTGGAGCGTTATGGCATTAGCGATGACGAATTTATGGAATGGTTGCATGCGGTTACAGAGCATGGAGAGGCCGCGCTGAAGGCCACTGCCTTGAAAAAGTATAGACAACTTTAAGTTGTTAAGCTAGCCTATCTAGTATCGGTAACGGGTAGTTAACCTTTTTTGCTCAAGATTAGCCAATCGTCCTAGATGAGCCGGAGAAACCGAATGCGTGTATTGTTAGTTGAAGATGACCCGACGACCTCTCGCAGTATTGAACTCATGCTGACCCATGCGAATCTTAACGTCTATGCCACTGACCTAGGCGAAGAGGGAATCGATCTGGCCAAGCTCTATGACTATGATTTGATCCTGCTCGACCTCGATCTGCCGGATATGAACGGCCATGATGTGCTGCGCCAATTACGGCTGGCGCGGATTGAAACGCCGATCCTGATCCTGTCGGGGTCCGACGATACGGAAAACAAACTCAGGGGATTTGGATTTGGTGCCGACGATTATTTGACCAAACCATTTCACCGCGAAGAATTGGTGGCCCGGATCCACGCCATCATCCGCCGTTCCAAGGGTCATTCCCAATCGGTGATTGAGACGGGGCAAGTCGCCGTGAACCTTGATGCCAAGACCGTCAGCGTCAACGACAGCCCCGTGCATTTGACCGGTAAGGAATATCAGATGCTGGAACTGCTGAGCCTGCGCAAGGGCACGACCCTGACCAAAGAGATGTTTCTCAACCACCTCTATGGCGGCATGGATGAGCCTGAACTGAAGATCATCGATGTTTTTATCTGCAAGCTGCGCAAAAAGCTCAGCCAAGCCACAGGCGGAGAGAGCTATATCGAAACTGTCTGGGGCCGGGGCTATGTGCTGCGCGACCCCGAACCGGCGCAGATGGATCTGGCCGCCAGCGCCTGATCTGCCATCAACCGAGCCTGAAATCGCTAGACCTGCCCCTGATCGCCACCTATCTAAGCCACAGGTGACAATATCGGGGGCAGATCGTGACATCCCAGATCGAGGTTGAAGCGCTGACCAAAGCGCAGGCAGAGACGGAGCTGGCCCGGCTGGCCGAGGTGCTGAACGAGGCGAACACCGCCTATCATACGGAAGATGCACCAGAAATTTCCGACGCGGACTATGACGCGCTCAAACGGCGCAATGCCGCGATCGAAGTGCGCTTCCCCGACCTCAAGCGCGCTGACAGCCCGTCAGAGCAAGTCGGCGCGCCGGTCGCCGAAGGGTTCGGCAAAGTGCGGCATGCGGTGCCGATGCTCTCACTCGCCAATGCCTTTGACGCCGAGGAAGTCACTGAGTTCGACGCCCGGATTCGCAAGTACCTTGGGCTGGGGTCGGATGCGCCACTGGCCTATACGGCCGAGCCCAAGATCGACGGGCTGTCGCTGTCCCTGCGCTACGAAAAGGGTGTGCTGGTGCAGGCCGCCACGCGGGGCGATGGGGCGGTGGGCGAAAATGTTACCGCCAACGCCCGCACCATTGAAAACATCCCGCAAAAGTTAAAGAACGCGCCGGACCTGCTGGAAGTGCGCGGCGAAGTCTATATGAGCCATGCCGATTTCGCGGCACTGAACGCGCGGCAGGCAGAAAGGGGCGGCAAAACCTTTGCCAACCCGCGCAATGCCGCCGCCGGATCCCTGCGGCAGCTCGACGCAGAGATTACCCGCGCCCGGCCATTGCAGTTTTTCGCCTATGCCTGGGGTGCGCTCTCGGAACCCTTGGCTGAGACGCAGAAGGGCGCGATTGACCGATTGACGGAACTCGGATTTTCGACCAACCCACTGACCGCGCTTTGTGACGGGCCAGGCGATATGGTCGCCCATTACGAAAAGATCGAAGCGCAGCGCGCCACGCTGGGCTATGACATCGATGGCGTGGTCTACAAGGTCGACGATCTCGCGCTTCAGGAACGGCTTGGCTTTCGCTCCACCACGCCGCGTTGGGCCGTCGCCCATAAATTCGCCGCCGAATTGGCGTGGACCCGGCTTGAGGGGATCGACATTCAAGTTGGGCGCACCGGTGCTTTGTCGCCCGTGGCGCGGTTGCAGCCGGTCACGGTGGGCGGGGTCGTCGTCTCCAACGCGACGCTGCACAACGAAGATTACATCAAAGGGCTCGACAGCAAGGGCGCCGAAATCCGCGGCGGCAAGGACGTGCGCGTGGGCGATTGGGTGCAGATATACCGCGCGGGCGATGTGATCCCCAAAGTGGCCGACGTGGATCTGTCGAAACGTCCCTCTGATGCCGAGGCCTTTGTCTATCCCACCACCTGCCCCGAATGCGGGTCGGATGCGATCCGGGAGCCGGGCGATGCGGTGCGGCGCTGCACCGGCGGGTTGATCTGCCCGGCGCAGGCCGTCGAAAAGCTTATCCATTTCGTCAGCCGCAAGGCATTTGATATCGACGGTCTGGGGGCCAAGCAGGTCGAACAGTTTTACCATGACGGTTGGATCGCGGAGCCTGCGGATATTTTCACCTTGAAAGAGCGTTACGGCACCGGCGTGCAGCAGTTGAAAAACCGCGAAGGCTGGGGGCCGAAATCGGCGGATAACCTGTTTCAAGCCATCGAAGATCGCCGTGAAATACCCATGGCGCGTCTGATTTTTGCCCTTGGAATCCGCCATGTGGGCGAGGCGGCGTCGAGCCTGATCGCGCTGCACTACGGCGATTGGGACAGTTTTGAGGCCGCCATGGCCGAGGCGCGCGGGCTCGACGGCCCCGCTTGGGATGATCTGATCGGCGTCGATGGTGTCGGCAGCGTCATGGCGGGCTCGCTGGTCTCGGCCTTTGCGCAAGAGGCAGAGCGTGCCTCAATCGACCGGTTGGTGGCGGATCTGACCGTGATCCCGGCGGAACGCCCCGACACCGAAGGCAGCCCTGTCGCAGGCAAGACCGTCGTCTTTACCGGCACTTTGGAGAAGATGAGCCGGGCCGAGGCCAAGGCCCGGGCGGAGCGTTTGGGGGCCAAGGTCTCAGGCTCGGTCAGCGGCAAAACCGATATTCTGGTCGCCGGGCCGGGGGCGGGGTCCAAGGCCAAGAAGGCCGCCGATCTGGGGGTCGAGACGATGGATGAAGATGGCTGGCTCGCCTTGATCGAAGGCAAATGAGCGGTAGGCCGGAACAGCTTTTCCCGCTTTTTGCGGGGCTCGAAACGCTCGACGGGGTGGGGCCAAAGACAGCGCAGTTGCTGGGCCAGTTGGGCATCCAAGCGCCGCGCGATCTGATCTTTACCCTGCCACATTCCGGGATCGACCGCCGTCTGCGGGACAGTGTGAAGGACGCGCATCTGCCTGCGACACTCACCCTGGCCGTCACCATCGGCGCGCACCGTCCGGCACGCAGCAAAGGCGGTGCTTACCGCATCACGGTCGAGGACGCGCAGACCAGTTTCCAACTGGTCTATTTCCACGCGCGCGGCGACTACTGGCAGCGGCAATTGCCCGAGGGCAGCCGCCGCATCGTTTCGGGTCGGGTGGAGTTTTTTGACGGGATGGCGCAGATGGTCCACCCGGATTTCGCCGTGCCGGAAGATCAAGCGGGCGATATTCCTGACTTTGAGCCGGTCTATCCGCTCACCTCTGGGCTGACGCAAAAGGTAATGTACAAGGCCACCCGAGGCGCGTTGAAACGGCTGCCGGTGGTGGCGGAATGGGCCGATCCCGGGCAGGTGGCGCAGGCCGCTTGGCCCGATTTCGCCGCCGCCGCAGAGGCCGCGCATGACCCGCAAAACGCCCAAGACCTCACCGCCACGGCCCCGGCGCGGGAGCGCTTGGCCTATGATGAGCTTTTTGCCCATCAAGTGACCCTCGCCTTGGCGCGGCAGAATGAGCGGCGCAAGATGGGGCGGGCGAACCGGGGCGACGGGCGGTTGCAAGAACGGGTGTTGTCTTCCTTGCCCTATCGGCCCACCGGCGCACAGCAGCGCGCCGTCGAAGAGATCACCGCCGACATGGGCCGCGAGACCCGCATGAACCGGCTGTTGCAGGGCGATGTGGGGGCAGGCAAGACGCTGGTCGCCTTCATGGCGCTTTTGCGCGCCGTTGAGGCGGGCGGGCAAGCGGTGCTGATGGCGCCGACGGAAATCCTTGCGCGTCAGCACCTTATGGGGCTGCAACCGTTGGCGGAACAGGCGGGCGTGGTGCTGGAACTTCTCACCGGGCGCGACAAAGGGGCAGAGCGGCGGGCCAAGCTCGCGGCGCTTGAACGCGGCGACATCCAGATCCTCGTCGGCACCCATGCGGTGTTTCAGGCGGATGTGAGCTTTGCCGATCTGCGCCTTGCGGTGGTCGACGAACAGCACCGTTTTGGCGTGCGGCAGCGGTTCGAATTGGGCCGCAAAGGGCGGCTGGCCGATGTGCTGGTGATGACCGCCACACCGATCCCGCGCAGTCTGGCACTGGCGCAATACGGTGATATGGATGTCTCCATCCTCGACGAAAAGCCCCCCGGTCGGCAGCCCATTCGCACGGCGCTGGTCTCGACTTCAAGGATGGATGAGGTCATCGACCGGATGCGCCACGCCATCAGCGAAGGGCGGCAATGCTACTGGGTTTGCCCGCTGGTGGAAGAAAGCGAAGTCAGCGATCTGACGGCGGCGGACGACCGGTTCAAACGGCTCCGCGCGGCGTTGGGCGAAGGGGTCGTTGGCTTGGTCCATGGGCAGATGCCGCCCGCCGAAAAGGACGCGGCGATGCGTGCCTTCCAAGCGGGAGAGACCAAGGTGCTGGTGGCCACCACGGTGATCGAAGTCGGCGTGGACGTGCCCAATGCGACGATCATGGTGGTGGAACGGGCCGAGATTTTCGGCCTTGCGCAGTTGCACCAGTTGCGCGGCCGTGTCGGGCGGGGCGCCGGGGCGTCGACTTGTCTTTTGATGTATCAAGCCCCCCTCAGCGATACGGGCCGGCAACGGCTTGAGGTGCTGCGCGAATCCGAAGACGGTTTCGTCATTGCCGAAACCGATCTGAAAATGCGCGGCACGGGCGATCTTATCGGCACCGCGCAATCGGGCGTGCCGCGCTTTCGCGTGGCCGATCTGGAGCGTCAGGCGGGTTTGATGGCGGTGGCGCAATCGGATGCCCGAAAGCTTTTGGTTGATGATCCCACCCTCGAAGGGCCGCGCGGCAGGGCGGTAAGGCTGCTGCTATGGCTCATGCGGCAGGACGAGGCGATCCGTTTGATAACAGTGGGTTAGCGCCTAAACTCTCTTTATGTTCGCGTATGTTCTCAAAAAGTTCTTTACACAGGCGGGTAAAAATGAGAACAAAGGGGCAACAAAGATAAGGAGGTACTGATGATGACTTACACTGCCCTGAAATCTATCGCCCTCAGATCGCAGGCCACATTGCTGCAAGATGCAGCAGGGGCCGCCGCTTTGATCGTGATGCTGGTCGTTGGGTTACATCTGCCCGCCTTTATCTGAGTTCTGCCAAAGGCTCTCATGCCGCTTTGTCTGCTGCATCCGTCCCAATTTGATGCACCGACTTGCCTGTCCGCGTCGGCCTCTGGCAAAGCGGGTCCCAACATGAGGAACGCCGACTGACGCCGCCATCCTTCGCAGGATGTGCGGCGTTTTTTTTGTTGAATATTGGGGAAGGTGGGCTGCGGCAGGCTGCGCTTAACGCTCGCCAGCTTCCGCCGGGGCTTCGGCCTGTTGCATCGCCTCTGTCAGCGCCTCGATGCTAAGCATGATGGAGGCATGGCGGTTTTTATAGGCCGAGGCAGGGGTTAGCACTTCGAAACCGTCAAAGGGAGCGTCCGGCACCGGCCCTTCGCCCTTGAGCATGGCGCGCAGTTGATCGCGGGCGGTGGTGATCTGCGTGAGCGAGGCACCGGGCGCGGCACCGCCCACAACGGCCGCAGCCGCTTGCCCCAAGGCGCAGGCTTTCACGTCCTGTTTCATCTCGGCCAGACGGCCTTGCTCGACGCGCACATCAACCGTCACGGTCGAGCCGCAGAGCGGCGAGCGGCGCTTCACGCTGGCCTGCGGGGCCTCCATCCGGCCCAGATGCGGGATCTCTGCGGTAAGCGCCAAGATACGCGCGGAGTAGAGCTTGATGAGGTCCGTCTCATCCGACATGGGCTGTTCCTTTTCGTACTGAAACCCTACATAAGCGCCGCAGAGACAGATGCAAATATTTCCACGAGGTGCCCGATGACTTTCGATCCTGCAAGCCTTCAGTTCAACGAGGCGGGCCTGATCCCCGCCATCGCGCAGGACGCGGAGACAAATGAAGTGCTGATGCTGGCCTGGATGAGCGCAGAGAGCATCGCGCGCAGCCTTGAGACCGGCAAGGTCACATACTGGAGCCGCTCGCGGCAGGCGTTCTGGGTAAAGGGCGAAACCAGTGGCCATGTGCAAAAACTGGTTGAGATGCGGGTCGATTGCGACCGCGATTGCCTGTTGGTGCTTGTGGACCAGACCGGGCCCGCCTGTCACACTGGGCGGCGCAGTTGCTTTTACACCGGGATTCAGGATGGTGAAGAAGTCGAACTGATGAAGCCGGTGGATTAAGGCCGCGCGCTAAAGCCCTACCATATAACGAATATCTCCGGGCGTCATTCCATTCTCACGGTAGAGCGCGATGGCGCGGGCGTCATCGCGTTTGGCGAGCCGTTTGCCGCCGTCATCCCGGATCAGCCGGTGATGGTGATAATGCGGCGTTGGCAGGTCGAGCAAAGCCTGCAGCACAACATGGATATAGGTCGCCTCAAAAAGGTCGGCCCCGCGCGGGACCAGCGTGATCCCCTGCGCGGCATCGTCGAGCACGACGGAAAGGTGGTAGGACGTGCCCATGTCGCGCCGGGCCAAGACCACATCACCGACCGTGGCGATAAGCTGATCCGGGGAGAAGGTGATCGCGCCGGTTTCAGCATTCGAGCCATGGCCGTTTTCAGTGAAGCTTAGCGCGCGATTGCCCAAAGAAGCCAAAGCTTTACGCATATCGAGCCGCAGCGCGCCGGAGGCTTTTGCGTGGCCCGCGTCACGGCAGGTGCCGGGGTAGATCAGGCCGTCGGGGCCATAGACGGGCTCTGCGCCCTCCTGCGGGGCACTGGTGGCGGCGGCGATGTCGCGACGGTTGCAAGTGCAAGCATAGACGAGGCCGCGCGCCCAGAGGTCATCAAGGGCACCGCGGTAGGCCGCCATCCTGTCGGATTGGCGCATCACGGGGTGCGGCCAGTCAATACCAAGCCATGCGAGGTCTTCGTAGATCTGCGCCTCCCACTTGGGTCGCGCGCGGGATTGGTCGATATCTTCGATCCGCAGCAGAAACTTTCCCCCCGCTGCTTTGGCCAGATCATGGGCCAAGAGTGCCGAATAGGCGTGGCCAAGGTGCAGCGGACCGGTCGGGGATGGGGCAAATCTGGTGGTAAGTGTCAATTCTTTTCAATCAGATAGACGGTAGACTTCAGGTCTATGCCGGGCAGGTGCGGGCCTTCCTCTGCAAAGAGCAGGATCGCCGCACCGCAGTCGGTCCACTCATGAATCATACCCAAGGCGCCGCGATCTTCGAGCGCCTTTTCGTTAAGCGAAAACAGAAGTTTACCGCCCTTTTGTAATCCATGCATCAACGTGTCGAACAATGTGATCGGCGCGGCTCCGGGGCCGATCACGCCAATGGCGCTGATCGCCTCATAGGTGCCGGGCGCGAAGGGAAGAGGGGCATCAACTTCGAGCTCTAAAAGATTGCGGTATATATCTTTTTTTCGAGCCTCTGCCAGCATGGCGGCAGAGACATCGCCGCCGTCTATGGTGGTGAAGCCCGCTTGTTTTAGGGCCGCGCCAGACAGCCCTGTGCCGCAGCCGATATCGAAGATCGGGGCGTCTTTGTCATCCAGAAATTCAGCGAGCGTGGCGGCGGCGCGGTCGGGCGTGGCATAGCCCTGCGCTTTGATATCCTCATCGTAGCTGCCTGCCCATTCGTCATAAAGGCTGCGGATCACCTGTGTGTCCCGCGCCGCGTAGGCTTTGTCGAAATAATGTTTTGTCATTCCCCTAGGATATGGGGGATGGGCAGGAGGATCCAGTGTTAACCCGGGACGGGTTAACCTTGATCAAGCCATGCCTGCCAATCTGCCTTGGCGCGGTCGGTATAGGCTTTGTAGCGGTCTTTGCGGCCGCGACGGCCCGATTTAAGCCCTTCGACCGGCGGAAATAGGCCGAAGTTCACGTTCATCGGCTGAAAGGTTTTCGCTTCCGCCCCGCCGGTGATGTGGGTAATCAGCGCGCCCATGGCGGTGCTGTCGGGCGGGGTTGGCAGGCTGCCGCCCTTGATCTCAGCGGCGGCCATGCGACCCGCGAGCAGGCCCATCGCGGCGCTTTCGACGTAGCCTTCGACGCCGGTGATCTGCCCGGCAAAGCGGATATTGTCGCGGCTGCGCAGGCGCATTTGGTCGTCAAGCAACGTGGGCGAGTTGATGAACGAGTTGCGGTGAATGCCGCCGAGACGGGCGAAACGCGCATTTTCCAGACCCGGAATTTGTTTGAAAACATCTGTTTGCGCGCCGTACTTCATTTTGGTCTGAAAGCCGACGATGTTGTAAAGCGTGCCCAGCTTGTTGTCGCGGCGCAGCTGCACAACGGCATGGGCCTTGATCTCGGGTTGGTGCGGGTTGGTCAGGCCAACCGGTTTCATCGGGCCGTGGCGCAGGGTTTCGCGGCCCCGTTCAGCCATCACCTCAATGGGCAAGCAGCCATCGAAATAGCCCGCCGTTTCGCCTTCGCGGAATTCTGTTTTGTCGGCCTCAAGCAGCGCGTCGATGAAATCGTCGTATTGCTGCTTGTCCATGGGGCAGTTGAGGTAGGCGGTGCGCTCTTCCTCGGTTTCGCCCTTGTCATAGCGCGACTGCATCCATGCTTTCGACATGTCGATACTGTCGAAATAGACGATAGGAGCGATGGCGTCGAAAAAGGCGAGCGCTTCGGCACCTGTCTCGGCGGCGATGGCTTCGGCCAATGCGCCCGAGGTCAGCGGGCCAGTGGCAATGATCCATTTGCCGTCTTTTGGCAGCTCAGAAATCTCGCCGTATTCGACGGTGATATTAGGGTGTGCGAGCAGCGTGTCGGTGACGGTCTGCGCGAAGGGGTCGCGGTCTACTGCCAGTGCGCCGCCAGCGGGCAGGCGGTTTTTGTCGGCGCAGGCCATGATGAGGCCGTCGGCGGCGCGCATTTCCCAATGCAGCAGGCCCACGGCGTTTTGCTCATCATCATCCGAGCGGAAGGAGTTGGAGCAGACCATCTCGCCCAGAAGCCCGGTTTGGTGGGCGAAGGTTTCGACCTTGGGGCGCATCTCGTGGATCACGACTTCCACGCCCGCGTTCGCCGCTTGCCAAGCAGCCTCTGATCCGGCCATGCCGCCGCCGATGATGTGCAATGTATCTGTCATGGGGGC
>NZ_LWER01000446.1:0-13514 GCF_001634775.1 Sulfitobacter sp. HI0027 | reverse complement strand
GAAATTACCAAACATATCGCACCACTTGGCTGGGCCCATGTAGGATTGACCGGGGACTACCTGTGGAACATGAACCCACCACTCAGCTCAGATCGCCTCAGGCCACTTCGGAAACACGAGATACAGGACGCCGCATAAGTTCTCCGTTCGTTCGCACGGCCCGGACAAAAATGACACTTTTATGTAGTGACCCCATTAGCAGGATCAGGTTTCTTTGATGTCATGATGTACCATAAGAATGGTACGCATTGATTTGCAATAGAGGTAGCTCTTACGTACAATCAGTTAATGACATCGACCCAAATCGGCTATGCACGCTGCTCCACCGACAAACAGGACCTGACCGCACAGCGGGACGCCCTGATCGACCTCGGTGTTGCCCCGGATCGCATCTACACTGACCACGGCCTGACAGGCCGCACGCGCGCCCGACCGGGCCTCGATCAGGCCCTGGCCGCAGTCCGAAAAGGCGACACTCTGGTCGTGACCAAGCTGGATAGGCTGGCGCGGTCTGCTCCCGATGCCCGCACCATTGCAGACGGCTTGGCGGAACGCGGCATCCGCCTCGCCCTGGGCGCTTCGGTCTATGATCCAACCGATCCCATGGGAAAGATGTTCTTCAACATCCTCGCCACCTTCGCCGAGTTCGAGTCCGACCTCATAAGGATGCGCACCCGCGAAGGCATGAAAATAGCCCGCGCCAAGGGCAAGCTGCGGGGCAAGAAACCCAAGCTGTCGGAGAAACAGCACCGCGAACTGCGCCGCATGTACGACACCGGGGACTACTCAATCAGTGACCTCGCAGATGTCTTCGCCGTCTCCAGACCGACGATCTACCGCACCCTCCAACGCACAGAGAGTGCCAATTAGCGTGCAAATATCAGTGCCATTTATCGTGAAAAGTCACAATTTTTAATGGGTTGAGAAACCGTGACAAAAACGACCGTTTTTGGCCGGTACCATTAGCTCATCCCGAAAGGTTGGTGCTAGACCGTCTTTGCCTCATACATAACGTCTTGGACGTGCTAACTCCTTACATTGTCCTTGATCTATCGACGCCGAAATTTAACCATGTAATCAGTCATTTCTTTCCAAGACAGCACTTGCCTCCGATGTGAAGCATGTTCGAGTGCGGAAAGTCGTTGCCGATCTTAACGCTGTAGAGGAAGAGAATATGCCCGAAAATCACACACCGGACGATGGTCACAACCACGCGCACGGCGGTTTTCTGAACCGGATTCTCGGTGGACGCGCCGAAGTCATCTTTGCCGTCTTGTGCGGTATTTGCCTGCTGCTTGGGTGGCTGGGACCGAAATACGGCCTAATGTCCGAACAATTCGGATTTGGCCTGTTGTTGGCGGCTTACTTCTTCGGTGGGTATTTCACCCTGCGCGAGGCCGTTGAAAAAATTTCCAAGGGTCAGTTCCAGATTGATTTTCTGATGCTGGTGGCCGCGTCGGGTGCGGCCATTCTGGGGGAATGGGCCGAAGGGGCCTTCCTGCTGTTTCTGTTCAGCGTTGGTCATGCCCTTGAAAACTACGCCATGGGCCGGGCCAGAAACGCCGTGGCGGCCTTGGCTGGCCTGACACCGGACGAGGCTTTGGTCCGCAGGGGAGACAAAACCGAAACCGTCTTGATCGAAAACCTGCTGGTGGGTGACATTGTCGTTGTCCGTTCCAACGAACGTCTTCCGGCGGATGGCTTTGTGGTCAAGGGATCAAGTGCCGTAAATCAGGCCCCGATTACGGGCGAAAGTGCGCCGGTCGACAAACTGCCTGTCGATGATCCCGAATTTGCCGCCGCCAATCTGGACAAGCTGACACCGCAAACCCGCGTCTTTGCTGGGTCTCTCAACGGCAGCGGCAGCCTGGATGTTCAGGTCACGAAACTGTCGGGTGAATCGACATTGGCGCGGGTGGTGACACTGGTCGCCGAGGCACAGACACGCCAGTCACCAACGCAGAATTTTACCAAGAAATTCGAAAAGATATTTGTGCCCTGCGTCATTGCGCTGGCCTTCGTGACCAGCTTTTCGTTCCTAATTCTGGACGAAACCGCCGCCCAGAGCTTTTACCGTGCGATGGCCGTTCTGGTCGCGGCCAGTCCCTGTGCCTTGGCAATCGCGACGCCCAGTGCCGTTCTATCGGGGGTCGCCCGCGCCGCGCGTGGCGGCGTGTTGATCAAAGGTGGCGCGCCGCTGGAAGCCATGGGGCATCTGGACGCGATTGCCTTTGACAAGACCGGCACGCTGACCATCGGCGAACCGCATCTGGTCGAAATCACACCTTACGGCGATGCGACCGAGACAGAGTTGTTGCAGGTCAGTGCCGCCGTCGAGATGCTGAGCGATCACCCGCTGGCACAGGCCGTTGTAAGAGATGTCAAAGACCGCCTCGGCGATTTGCCGTCCGAAGCCTCGGATTTTGCCAATATCATCGGGCAGGGCGTGTCTGCGAAGGTTGATAGCAAGGTCGTTCATATCGGCAAGACCGCCCTGTTTGAAAGTGTCGCAGGCTTGCCTTTGCCCGACGACTTGCGGGGCACGGTTGAGGCGATGTCGCAAAATGGCCGCACGACGATGATCGTCAGAAGCGGCGACAGGTATCTTGGCGCAATTGGCCTGATGGATACCCCCCGAGAAGACGCGCGTTCGGTTATCGCCGCGCTGCGTGATCTGGGACTGAAGCGGATGATGATGATCTCTGGTGACAACCAGAATGTCGCGAATGCTGTCGCCAAGGAGGTCGGTCTCGACACAGCGTTCGGCGATCTGATGCCCGAGGATAAGGTAACCAAAATTGCAGCGCTCAAGGCGGACGGTGGCGTGGCGATGGTCGGCGACGGCGTGAACGACGCCCCCGCGATGGCCAATGCCACGGTGGGCATTGCGATGGGGGCCGCCGGGTCGGACGTCGCGCTGGAAACGGCCGATATCGCGCTGATGGCCGATGATCTACAGACCTTGCCGTTTGCCGTGGGCCTAAGTCGCAAGACCAGCCGTATCATCCGCCTGAACCTGTGGTTCAGTCTTGGCGTTGTTGCACTGCTCATTCCGGCGACGTTGTTTGGTTTGGGGATCGGACCGGCTGTTTTGGTCCACGAAGGATCAACACTGGTTGTTGTTGCCAATGCCTTGAGATTGCTGGCTTTCAAGGACAATCGCGTCAAATCGGCATAGCGTGCGCGGTCACAAGCGTCCCTTGTTGGGTGAGTTTGACTGAGTATTCATCGGGTGGAACTTTTCCAAGTTCTCAGTTTTGTGTTACTGGCCGAAGCAACCCATTTTGAAAGCAAGTCAGAGGCGGTCATAGATGCAGTGAAGGTGTCAGCCCGCTGTTTTCGAGGTCCCAATTGGCCCGCCACGTGTCCGATCGTCGTTCCAGGACAAGATAGTTCCGCTGGGCGACATAACGTCCGCGCTGTCCTGGCAGCGGCAGAATGCGGACCCTATGCCGAGGCAGCGGTGCTTCGCCCAATTGTGCAAGACTGCCGAGAAACCTGGCCCAAGCTACGGGGGGTGCGCGATGCCGGACGCCACAAGCTGGTCGATCCGAAGGCCCTCTGCAAGGCCCATCACGGCCCGCGTTGCCAGATGAATCTCCCCGGAAACCACCGTGAGGTTCTGCCCGTCGGCGCGCGCCATGTCCCGCACAAGGCGCAACATCCGCGCCCACTCCGCGCGATGAGCACGGCTTTGCCACTGGTCGCGCAGATCGTCCTCGTATTTCTGCATACGGGGAATGACGACCATCAGCGCCTCGAGGATCGACAGTCGCGGCCCAAGCAATGGCACGCTCGACATCAGGAGCGTGCGGCCCGACGCTCCTGTTGCAGCTTCAGCTTCCATCATTGACCATCCACCCGTGCCCATGACACTCCTGCGCGTGCGCTCCGATCTCAGGTCCGGTGCCAGAATGCGCAACCCGGGCGCACGAACACCCCAGCCAAGGTGGTGCCCCGCCGGGTCGTGGAACCGTGCGGGAAGATCGCCCTCTGCCGCCGCCTGCTGGAAAATCAGAAAACTTTCCCGTGCTGCCACGAACAACGTCTGGCCGACCACCGAATGGGTCTGCCATCGCCTGAGCGAGCCCCAGCCGTCGCAGATATCGTGATCGTCCCACTGCATCAGCGATGGCACACGTGCGGCAATCCAGGCAAATTCGGGTGCCGCGTAAAGCGCTGCGTAGCGATCAAAAAACCGCTCGCGCAGGTGGTGACGCAGATCGGCCAGATCGGCTTGGGAAGGATCGTCGGGGACATGCGATGGCCAGTCTTCGCTCAGGGGATGGCCTCGCGTGACTTCGTCGGCGTAGACCTGATCGCCGCCATGCAGCAGCATTGCAAAAGGTTCCTCGCGGTGCGCCTTGCACAGCCGCGCCCACATCGCGTTGCGCTCCGACCCTTCACGCTCCAGGTCGCCGATCTCTTCACCGTTGCACGACACAAACGCGATCCGCAGATCGTCGTGCAAATCGCCAGCTACTAGGTAGGATTCGCCGTTCCAGTGATACTCAGAAGGCCGGTCGGCGGGCAGGTCGAACCGCGTGCGCCAGACCGTCGCGCTGTCGAACCGTGCCAATACTTCAACGTCATGCACCCCGCCGGGAGTTTCGACGGGCGGCGGGTGTTCCCCCCCATCCACAATGAACAGCGCCGAAAGCGTCAGCGTGCCATCGCCGGATATTGTCGAGGATAAGGATGGGGCCAATCAGGGGCGCACGGGCAGCGGTCATGGCGTTCTGCCCGGAATGCGAGGCGATATCGTCATGGGCGATGATCCCGACCGGTACAGGTCCAATACGGATCGTACGGAATTTCAAGCATCCCGCGCCCGAATGTTCGCTTGGATGTGGGTGTCTTCAGCCGCAGTACCAAGCCACGCGAAACTCGAGCCTCCGTCTTGCCTACAATCGCTACCACCGCGACCTGCGCCGCAGGATAATCGGGAGCGCGATCAGCGTGGCAGAACCAGCAAGCCACACGAGTATCAGTCCGCCCTTGGCGAGCAAATGCACCGGACCAACGGCCCATCCGACCAACCCGTCCACATTCGCGGCGTCGCGTAACGCTGACACCTCGTTGCCGAGGCCGAACCAGCGCGCGAAACCGACGCCGAGATCGGTTGCGGGACCTGCCATGCCCGCTGCCCATGCCAGCAGCGGATCGACCAGCGCCCAGACACCGAGCGCCAGCAGTGACCAGATCACGATCCCGCCTATCAGAACTGCTCCCGGGATGCGTGGGATGCGCGCGGGAGCGTTGTCATCGTAGCGGCCATAGTTTTCGTATTGTGCACCATCGTCGTATCGATCACTGCTCCGCCGGTACTTCGTACGCCTGAAAAGATGATGGCCCATATCTATACATCCTCATGCATGGAGTGACTCTTTGGTCTGGGCCAAATCGGCATCCTCGACCTGGATCGTGGTGTGGGTAATGCCAGGTCCCATTTCAGGCTGCCCTTGTGGCGAATGGCGGAGGTTCCTCCGCCGCTGCCGCCGTGTCCCACGCCTATGCCCGTCTATTTCCTCAGTCGAACAATTCGTGCAGCCAGGACTTCCGGCGCGAACCGTGTTTGCCGTATCCGCTACCATGATGTCCACCGCCGTGCTTGCCGGAACGATAACCACGATCATCGTCGTCGTCACGCCGGTCACGTGCGCCTGACGGTGGTGGTGTCGCTTCACCGATGCTGCGCTCTATGATCTTGTCAAGTTCGCCGCGGTCGAGCCAGACCCCCCGGCAATCGGGGCAGAAATCGATCTCGATCCCCTGTCGGTCCGACATGCTCAACGCGACATCGCAAACCGGGCAGCGCATGGCTCCCCTTCTTCCTGTATTTCGTTCCGGGTTCCGACCCGGTTCCTTCAATTCAACTACCATCTTGTGGTTCTCCTTTCATTCTGGTGAGGCAGGCTAGACTAACAAATTCCGCTATCAATAACGGTGGTATTCCCGGGTTCTTACCACCCGTACTTGTTTCAATTATCGCGCAACTTCTGCCGATCTTAGGCACATAGCATCTACAGTAACTGTAGGTTCAAGGGTGGTCGGTAATATTTTTTTGTGCGTTGAAAATGTGACCGCGTCACCAAGCATTGCGACAGCCTCATGCCGTAATTTCAAATCACTGATAACCGGTAGGGGCTAGAAATTCACCTGCGGCGTGCTCTAGAATTTCCGCATGGCACCAAAGACAACACTGAACGCGGATAACCTTGCGGCACTTGGCGCTGAGCGTCTGGCTGATCTTCTGATTGAGATCACGAAAGGCAATGCAGGTGCGAAGCGACGGCTCAGGCTTGAGCTGGCGGGCGAAGTAGGGACGGGGGATGTGGCACGGGAAATTCGTAAGCGGCTTTCGGCGATTGCGCGGTCGCGGTCGTTTGTCGACTGGCAGGGGCGGAACGCCTTTGCGGCCGATCTGGATATGCAACGGCAAGCCATCGTTGGTCAAGTTGGACCGACGGACCCTAAAGCCGCATTTGAACTGATCTGGCGGTTCGTCGCCCTTGCCAATGGGGTCTATGAGCGGTGCGATGACAGCACTGGCCGGGTGCAATCAGTGTTTCACACGGCCTGCGAGGATCTGATTGATCTTTCTGAAGCGGTCGAGCCGGATCCGATTGTTCTAGCCGACCTTTTGCTCACGGCTTTGCCTGATGATGACTATGGGCACTATCCCGCGTTAATCTCAGGTTTGGCACCCATGCTGGGGACGGAGGGTCTGCAGCACCTCCGGGCTGGCATTGCCGCGTTGGACGAAGATGTGTCCGAGAATTACGCGCTGCGCATGGCGCTTGAAGAGATTGCGGATGCTGAGGGCGATACCGACGCTTACATCTCCCAGCAAAGTGATCTAGCGCGAAAATCATTCAGAGGGGCTGCAGAAATCGCCCAACGACTTCTTGGTGCGGGACGGCTTGAAGAGGCGTGGGCGGCGATTAACGCGCCCGACGAGGATGATCGCGGATGGATCCCTTATGAGTGGGAAGTGACCCGGATCAATGTGATGCAGGCGATGGGGCAAACGGATGCGGCGCGGGCGTTCATGTGGACCTGTTTTGCGCGTAGTCTGAACGCTGAGCATCTGCGCGCATGGCTCGCTGGGCTGCCAGATTTTGAAGACGTCGCGGCGGAGGATCAAGCCCTTGAGCACGCACAGGGCTTTGAAAGCTTCACAACGGCGCTGCATTTCTTGATGACATGGCCCGCATTTGCACAGGCGGCAGCCCTGATCACCAGTCGCGCCGCCGAAATTGACGGGAACCACTACGAGCTTCTCGGACCAGCCTCCGAAGCGCTGGAAGAGAAGTATCCGCTTGCCGCGACGCTTCTCAAGCGCGGGCTGATCAACTTTGCGCTTAAGAATGGCCGGGTCAAACGCTACCCCCATGCCGCGCCACTTACGCGAGTGTAAAAACCTAGCCGCAAGGATTGATGCGTTTGCTCCGTTTGAAACACATGAGGCTTTTGTTGCGGACTTAAGATCGGTTCATGGGAAGAAGACATCGTTTTGGGGGTCGGGGATGTGATAACCAGAGTGCCACTAGGTCGTGTTCTTATTTTGTTCTTATGCGCATAAGGATACTTATGTTAAATTTAAGCAAAATACAATCAATCTGGTGATATGCAATGCTTTGCTAAGACTGTCAGATCCTCTGTGCTCACCGGTGTTTTGCAGTTGCTCTGGAACGACAGAAGGCCGTGGCCCCCACGATCTTACGCAGGGGCCATCGACATATTTTATGGCAGCTTCATCTCGCTGTAGTCGCCCCTGACATAGAGCGTGACGGTAACGTCCTGCCCATCGCGATTCCGCCAGAACCAGCCATGATTGCCAGTGAATGCCGCCGTCAGGACGCCCTCTTCTTCCTCAACCGCACGGCCTTTTGCATAGCTGATGTTATTGCCACCTCCATCGCCGTGCAGGTCAAAGTTGACGACACCGTTTTCAGCAACCCACAGGAATTCGGCCTCTGCACCTTCTTCCATGACGAGTTTGACCTCGATCCCTTCGCCAGGGGTCAGTGTGACGCTAAATTGATCCGTCCATTCGGGGTCAGCGGTTTGGGCATGGGCCGCGCCGACAAAGAAGCTGAAGAACCCACCACCGAGGCTGGATTGTTCTTCGATGGCCCCTGTGTTCTGAATCTCCAGCAGGCGGTCGGCTTCGGCTTCTTCGGCAAGCTGGACCTTGATATCACCCATCTCTGCCAAGCCAACGGCCTTGCCTATGCCAGTGGGATCAATCCCGTATTCTGAAGGCAAGACGACCGTGACGAGGATCGCGACCGCTGCGACTGCAGCCAGAATCGTAGACTTGATAAGCTGCGCTGAGGTTGGCAGTTCGTCGGGGTTTGGTTTGTTTCCGTTGTGCATTTTCTTATTCTCCAAAATGTTAGGCGACGAAGTAGCCGGTCATCTGGTATCCCACCAGAATGAATCCGGCAGACATCATCACGACGTTTGCGGTGTAGGCATGTTTCCAGAAGCTGGTTGTCTTGCGCCAATAGCCCATGACGATCAGGATCATCGCCAAAGCTATTAATTGACCAATCTCGACGCCGACGTTGAATGCCAGCAGGTTGGGAATCAGACCATTCGGTGCGATGTCATATTCAAGCAGCTTGGTCGCCAAACCCAATCCGTGGAAAAAGCCAAAGATCAGGGTCGCAGCCTTGGTGTCGGGTTGGACCCCAAACCAGCGCTGATAGGCCCCAAGATTGTCGAGCGCTTTGTAGACCACCGACAGTCCAATGATGGCGTCGATGAGATAGGAACTGAAGTTCCAGCCAAAGTAGACGCCAGCCAGCATCGTCGTGGAGTGACCGATGGCGAACAAGCTGACGTAGATGCCGACGTGCTTCATCTTGTAAAGGAAGAAGACGACGCCAAACAGGAACAGCAGATGGTCGTAGCCGGTGACCATATGCTTGGCCCCCAAATACATGAAAGGGATCAGCTTCATGCCGCTGACCTCTTGGATATAGCCCTTATCACCCGCCGTGACGGCATGGGCAAAGGCAGTGGTCGCGAACGCGATCAGCGCCAGCAGGACCAGTGCCATGAGGATCAGGGGTTGCCGCATTGGATGCGACCAAGCCCCCGACCCGTAGGATCGGTTGTGTATCATTGTGATTTTCCGCTTTGTGAAAGTGTAGGATGACAGCGCCCAAAGGGCGCAGCATCACACGCGCGGAGGTCGGTCTAGATCGAACTCCCTGCGATCTGGCATCGCATAGTGGGCTAATGTCCAGGTCGTCCGTGTCGGTAGCGCCATACCCGATGATCCACGAGGTGGCAGGAATGCGGTGTTATGGTCGTGGTCGGCTACATCATGAGCGTGTCCATGATAAGCATCCATCGCACTGACAACTTCATCATGCGCATGGCCGTGTTCTCCGATCTCAGCCTGATGGTCGACAGCAATCGGTGTTAGGTTGGTCAGGTCGTGAGAGATCATACGAGAATTGAACGACAGAATCATGCCCACCGCTAAAGCAATGGTCAGAACAGCTCTCAGAAAATATGTTATCTGCCGCCTCATGCAACTCTTTCCCGCAGGTTTCGGCCCGCTTGTTCTATCCTCCTAGGGGGGATAGTCGTTGTTTATGACAAAACACACCCACCATGCAACCCACCCCGATATCGTCAAGCGGCTGAAACGTGCCAACGGGCATCTTTTGAGTGTAATCGGGATGATTGAGGCAGAGCGCCCCTGCACCGACATCGCCCAACAACTTCATGCTGTTGAAAAGGCCATCACGCAGGCCAAACGCACGTTGATTCAAGACCATATCGACCATTGCCTCGACAACGCCCTGACCGGCTCCAGCGACTCCCCAGTCGCCGCTGAGTTCAAGGCGATCACCAAGTATCTGTGAGGAACAACGCATGCTCTCCGTCCTGACTGACCGCACCTATCGTCATTTGTTCCTCGCGCAAATCGTGGCACTGCTTGGCACAGGGCTGGCCAACTTGTTGCTGTTGGTAGCAAAGACCAAGTTTTGGGTTTGATCGAACTGCGCGACCGCATCCGCCCGGATGCAAAAGGCATCGTTGCGCGACTGCATGCACAAGGTGTCCAGAAAATCGTCATGTTGACTGGCGACAACGAACGCACAGCACGCGCCGTGGCGGCAGTGGTTGGTATTGATGAGGTGCGCGCCGAACTGCTCCCCGAAGACAAGGTACGAGCTATTGAAGAACTGGTTGAAAAATACGATGTCGTTGCGATGATCGGTGACGGTGTGAATGATGCACCAGCCATGGCGCGGGCTCATTTCGCCATTGCCATGGGCGCAGTTGGCTCAGATGCTGCCATCGAAACCGCCGATATCGCGCTTATGACGGACGATATCGGCAAGGTGCCATGGCTCATCGGACATTCGCGCCGGACAATGAACATTATCCATCAGGACATCGGAATATCGCTGGCGACCAAAGCGCTATTCGTTGGGCTTACTGCATTTGGCATGGCCAGTATGTGGGGCGCTATCGCCGCTGATGTTGGTGTCTCATTGCTTGTCGTTGCTAACGCTTTGCGGCTGCTGCGGGCCAAGAAAGACAATGGTAAGCCGAAGGATTATAAAACATTGAGTGAAAAAGAAATGCAAGGTGTGCAGGCAAATGGTCATTGAACTCAAAAAACCAAATTGGAAACCGCAGGAAAAAACAGCGGAGTTGTCCGGGTTTGGTTGAGGACATTGCAGGGCAAGTTAATGCGCGCTAGCGAGCTCAATGAGCATCGCGAGCAAAAGATGAAAAAAGATCGCAGTAGGGAGTCAAATCTTGGCTTTGAGTTGCGAGGCGCAAGACTTCACTCAAGTAGCGTAAATGTGAACGGAAACTAGCCTTTGATTCTGATGGTGAACGACATGCGACAAAAAGCGAATGGACCATCGGTTACGTGTCCTGTAAAGGTCCCATTATGAAGTATTTGTCCGCCATTCGTGTTGCTAAAATTGGGTTGGCCATATTGCTTTCGGCTGCTCTGAATTTCAGCAATGCAAAAGCCGATGCCCATGTGTTTGAGGCAAGTGAAGCGGTCTTTGAAAAAATTATTTTTGCTACCGATACGGGTGATCTTGATTTAGCTACTCAGGATCAAAGATTTAGCGAAAATGGTGAGGCATCCCATGGCTTTGGCGATTGCCATATCCACATCATTGGACTGAAGCAGGCGCAGTTGGCATGCGATCAGGCGTCAGCAGACCGATCGCGACACTGGGCTGACGCCTCTGTGGTCCTTGCCACGCTCCAAGGTTTTTACCGTCCTCCGCGAGGCTGATCTGCCCCATTGCAGAGTGGTATTTTACATATCCCGTGTCGGAACGGGCTTTGTAGAAACTCATAAATATCACAGCAGACCAAACCGTTTGAGGCGAACCTGTTTCAGGGCCATTTCATCGGTTTGATCATGCCAGACGAAGTTCCAACAGGTGCCTGGACGTGTTTTCAGTGACCTATTCAATTCCTGGAGTACGATTATGAAACTGACAACGATGACCATGGCTGCGATGACGGTGGGCGTATTTGCCTTCGTCACGATACCTGCCACGTCTGGCAAGGCGGAAACGCCCTTGCCGATGACTGCAGCAGCTGCAGCAGCGCCGCAAGATGACGATCATGCCGATGAGGCCAAAGACGCGCACGGCGACGACGACCACGCAGGTGAAGCCAAGGATGCGCACGGCGATGACGACCACGCCGGTGAAGCTAAAGATGCGCACGGTGATGATGACCACGCAGGTGAAGCCAAGGATGCGCACGGCGATGATGACCACGCAGGTGAAGCTAAAGATGCGCACGGCGACGACGACCACGCAGGTGAAGCCAAGGATGCGCACGGCGATGACGATCATGCAGGCGAAGCCAAGGATGCGCATGGCGATGACGATCATGCAGGCGAAGCTGAAGGCGCACACGGCGATGAAGGCGGTGGCGATGTTGTTAAACTGACCCCCGAAGTCGCGAAAGAGGCCGGAATCCTGCTCGAGCAAGCTGAATTGGGTGCCTTGGGCGAATCCCTTAGTCTGCCAGCAGAAATCCGCTTTGACGCGGACCGGATGGCAAATGTCACGCCCAAAGTGAGCGGAGTCATCGACCGGCTTTTGGTTGGTGAAGGCGACACCGTTGCCTATGGAGATACGCTGGCACTGATCACAAGCCGCGAGCTTGCAGGGTTGAAATCGCAATGGATCATTGCGCAAACAAATGAAGTCCTTGCCGCACAGGCGTTGGAACGCCTGGAAGGTCTGTGGGCGCAAAAAATCACATCCGAGGCGAATGTCCAAACGGCCCGCGCAGAGCATGAATCGGCAAAGACCGAAAGTGAAGCCGCAGAAACCGAACTGCATGCCGTCGGAATTGATCACGCCGCTCTCGAAAAAATAGCCGCTGCTCAGGATGGCAACAATGCCAATGCCTATCTGACTGCACCACTTGCGGGAACAATTGTACGACGTGCGGCGACACTGGGGGAAACGGTAACAGCCGGGGATTCCAGCGCCAAGGTGCTGTTCACGATTGTCGACGACAGCGTGGTTTGGGCCGATATAGCGGTTTACAAACAGGATATCAGCCGCGTTCTCGTTGGCGCGCCGGTTGCTCTGAAATCAGGTGCTGGCGATGTCATTGCTCAGTCAACGGTGGCATTTGTCCTACCCGTAATTGATGAGGTGTCGCGCACGGCGACGGCGCGTGTCATCATCGACAACTCTGATAGGTCCCTGACCCCCGGCCAATTTGTGATTGCAGATCTCAGCGTCGGCAATACCTCGGAGGTTTTGCGTGTGCCACAATCCGCCGTGCAACTGGTAGAGGATAGTCCGTCTGTTTTTGTCCCTGTTGAGGGTGGGTTCGCACCGCGCGCCGTGATGGTCGGCACAACCGCTGGCGGCTATGTGGAAATCCGCAGCGGGTTGGAGGAAGGCGACCTCTTTGTCTCCGACGGTGCCTTCACACTCAAAGCCCAACTTGAAAAAGACGCCTTTGGCGACGGCCACGGACATTAGGATAGCTGATTATGACTGATTTTATGCACCGCATCGCAGGCGGCTGGCTTTTGGCGGCCATTGCGGCTTTTGCGATGACGCTTGGCGGGCTTTTTGCGTTTCGCGCCTTGCCTGTTGATGCCTTTCCGGACGTGACACCCGCGCTGGTTCAGGTTTTCACCGAAACCGAAGGGCTCGCCCCCGAAGAGGTTGAACGCTATGTGACCTATCCAATCGAAACGGCAATGTCGGGCCTGCCCAAACTCAAAAATATGCGGTCGGTATCGAATTTTGGGCTGTCGGTGGTGAACATCTATTTCGAGGACGGGACGGATGTCTATTTCGCCCGTCAGGTCGTGGGCGAGCGGCTCGCCGAAGCGCGTGGCAACATCCCCGACGGGTTTGGCGACCCGCAAATGGGTCCGATTTCAACCGGGCTTGGCCTCATCCTGTATTTCCGTCTGGAAGATCAGACCGGCGCACGCAACCTTGTCGAGATGCGCGAAATTCAGGACT
>NZ_LWER01000445.1:0-3698 GCF_001634775.1 Sulfitobacter sp. HI0027 | reverse complement strand
ACAGGAGGAGGAACACCATGGGATACCGTGACACCTACGACCGCTGGCAGGCCGATCCGGAAGCCTATTGGCTGGAGCAGGCCGAGGCGATCGATTGGGACATCGCGCCGACGCGCGCGCTATATGACCGGGGCGACCATATCTATGAGTGGTTCGCGGATGCCAGTGTAAACACCTGCCACAACGCTGTGGACCGCCATGTCGAACAGGGCAACGGCAAGCGCGTGGCGATCATCTATGACAGCCCGATCACTGGCAATAAATCGACCCTGACCTATAGCGAGTTGCAGGCCCATGTTGCCTCGCTCGCCGGGGCGCTGGTGGCGCAAGGTGTGGAAAAAGGCGACCGCGTGGTGATCTATATGCCCATGGTCCCCGAAGCGGTGGAGGCGATGCTGGCCTGCGCACGGATTGGCGCGATCCATTCGGTGGTCTTTGGCGGTTTTGCCTCAAGCGAGCTGGCGGTGCGGATCGACGATTGCAAACCCAAGGCGATCATCGCCGCCTCCTGCGGGGTCGAGCCGTCGCGCGTGGTGGATTACAAACCCCTACTGGACGGGGCCATCGAACAGGCCACACACAAGCCCGACACCTGCATCATCCTGCAGCGCGGCCAGAAACCCTGTGAGTTGAACCCCGAGCGGGACATCGACTGGTACGCCGCTCAAGACGGCGTGCGCCCGGCCCCATGCGTTCCGGTTGAGGGGAACCACCCGGCCTATATCCTCTATACCTCTGGCACCACCGGCGCGCCCAAAGGCGTGGTGCGGCCCACCGCGGGGCATCTGGTGGCACTGAACTGGACCATGAAGAACGTCTACAATGTCGAACCGGGCGAGGTGTTCTGGGCCGCCTCTGATGTGGGCTGGGTCGTGGGCCACAGCTATATCTGCTACGCGCCACTCATTGCCGGGAACACCACTGTCATCTTCGAGGGCAAGCCCGTGGGTACCCCGGATGCGGGCACCTTCTGGAGGGTGATCGAAGAACATAAGGTCGCCAGTTTCTTCACCGCCCCCACCGCGATCCGCGCCGTGAAACGCGAAGATCCCAAGGGCGAGGAGATCAAGAAATACGACCTGTCGAGCCTGCGTGCGCTTTACCTCGCGGGGGAACGGGCCGATCCCGATACCGTCGAATGGGCGCAGGAGAAACTGGGCAAGCCGGTCTACGATCACTGGTGGCAGACCGAGACCGGCTATACCATCGTCGGCAACCCGGCGGGGCTTGAGGCGCTGCCGGTCAAGGTCGGCTCGCCCACCGTGCCGATGCCGGGCTATGACGTGCAAATTTTGGATGAGCGGGGCGAACCGCTGCCTGCCGGAGAGTTGGGCGCGATTGCCATTAAGCTCCCCCTACCCCCCGGCACCCTGCCCGGCCTGTGGAACGCCGAAGACCGCTTTCGCAAATCCTACCTCGCCACCTTCCCCGGCTATTATGAGACTGGCGATGCGGGGCGGATTGATGAGGACGGCTATGTCTGGATCATGGCGCGCACCGATGACGTGATCAACGTCGCGGGCCACCGGCTGTCGACCGGCGCGATGGAAGAGGTCTTGGCGGGCCACCCCGATGTGGCCGAATGCGCCGTGGTGGGGGTCAGCGATGACCTTAAAGGCCAGTCGCCCGTCGGCTTCTTGTGCCTCACCAAAGGCGTCGACCGACCGCATGAGGAAATCGTCGCGGAATGCGTCACCCGAATGCGCGAACAGATCGGCCCCGTTGCCGCCTTTAAACAGGCCGTGGTGGTGGACCGCCTGCCCAAAACCCGCTCGGGCAAGATCCTCCGCGCGACCATCGTGAAAATCGCGGATGGGGAGGATTTCAAGCCGCCCGCGACCATCGACGACCCGGCAATCTTGGACGAGATTCGTGACGCGCTGAAGGGTATCGGCTACCCGCAGTCGTAACCAATCAACTTCATGGCGGTGGACCTTTGTAGGACTGGCGCTAAACTCAGACCCAAGGAAACGCGCGTGCCGTCCAGCCCGCGCGTTTTTTTACAATTGCGTTGCTTGCGCGAAATATGCGAAGCGCCACCGGAAATGCCCCCAAGCGGGGCCAACCACGACAGCACATTCAGTGGGTCTTTTCCCTCCCGGAGCTTGCCCTCCGGCCGCGCAGAAAGGTTTTCGACGTGCAGACACCCTATTACCTGATCGACAAGGCCAATCTCCGCGACAATATGGAAAAGATCGCCCGCCTCCGCGCGCTTTCGGGCGCGCGTTGCCTGCTGGCGCTGAAATGTTTTGCCACATGGTCGGTCTTTGATTTCATGTCGGAGTATATGGACGGCTCGACCTCCTCCTCGCTCTACGAGGTGCGGCTGGGGGCCGAGAAATTCCCCGGTGAGACCCACGCCTATTCCGTCGCCTATGCCGATCACGAGATCGACGAGGTGCTGGGCCACGCCGACAAGATCATCTTCAATTCCATCGGCCAGCTCGATAAGTTCGACACCCAATCCTCGGGCCACATCCGCGGCCTGCGCGCGAACCCCGGCGTCTCGACCTCCGACTTCGATCTGGCCGACCCTGCGCGACCCTTTAGCCGTCTGGGCGAGCATGACCCGGCGGCAATTGACGCCGTGGCAGACCGGATCACCGGGCTGATGTTCCACAACAACTGCGAGAACGATAGTTTCGAGCGTTTCGACGAGATGCTGACTTTGATCGAAGACCGTTTCGGCGCGGTGCTGCACAAGATGGACTGGATCAGCCTCGGTGGCGGCATCCATTTCACGGGCGCAGACTACCCGCTTGATGATCTGGCGCTGCGCCTCAAAGCCTTTGCCGAGCGCTTCGGCGTGCAGGTTTATCTTGAGCCCGGCGAGGCCGCGATCACCGGTGCCGCGACGCTGGAGGTCACCGTGCTCGACACGATGCACAACGGTAAGAACCTCGCCATCGTCGACAGTTCCATCGAGGCACATATGCTTGACCTGCTGATCTACCGCGAACCGGCCAAGATCGCGCCCAACACCGGCGACCACGAGTGGATGATCTGCGGCAAGTCCTGCCTTGCGGGCGATATCTTTGGCGAGTTTCGTTTTGATGCGCCGCTAAAGGCGGGCGACCGCATCTCGTTCCAAGACGCCGCTGGCTACACGATGGTCAAGAAAAATTGGTTCAACGGCGTCAAAATGCCCGGCATCGCCATCCGCGAGTTGGACGGAACCATCCGAATGGTGCGCGATTTCGACTATGACGATTTCGCCGCTGCCCTGTCGTGACAAGAAAGAGGTCAACACTATGAAACGCAATGTTCTTATCATCGGCGCGGGCGGCGTCGCACAGGTCGTGGCGCATAAATGCG
This sequence comes from Sulfitobacter sp. HI0027, assembly GCF_001634775.1. Classification (NCBI taxonomy): domain Bacteria; kingdom Pseudomonadati; phylum Pseudomonadota; class Alphaproteobacteria; order Rhodobacterales; family Roseobacteraceae; genus Sulfitobacter; species Sulfitobacter sp. HI0027. The sequence continues at coordinate 383 of NZ_LWER01000445.1, read as the reverse complement.
CTCAGAATAATGATCGTTTGGGTGAGCTTCATATCGCCAGCCGCACGGTTTCCAAATGCGAGGCGATCATCGCCAGCGTGCATGAGAAAAACGCGATGAAACAGGACGGCGTGTTCAAGGCGCACGAAGTCGATGGCATGGACACCGCCGCTGTCGCCGCCCTGATCAAGGAAACCGGCTGCCAGATCGTGATCAACGTGGGCTCCCCCTTCGTGAACATGACCGTGCTTCAGGCCTGCATCGACACCGGTGCCGCCTATATCGACACCGCGATCCACGAAGACCCCCGCAAAATCTGCGAGACGCCGCCGTGGTATGGCAACTACGAATGGAAGCGCCGCGAGGCCTGCGCCGAAGCGGGCGTGACCGCGGTGCGCTTTGGC
>NZ_LWER01000444.1:0-16482 GCF_001634775.1 Sulfitobacter sp. HI0027 | reverse complement strand
CCAGCGTCACCAACATCCCCGCCACAGCAAGTGAAATGGTCATCGGCAGCCGCTCGGAAATCAGCTCCGAGACCGGGACACGGAAAGAATGGCTGATCCCGAAATCTCCCTGCAAGGCGTTCCAGACCCATGAGAAATAGCGCGTCACCAGCGGCGCGTTCAGCCCCAACTGCTCGCGCAGCGCCGCCAGCGCGTCCTCGCTGGCGTCCATCCCAAGGATCGTCAGCGCTGGATCGCCCGGCAGCACGTTCATCACGGCAAAGACCACGACCGACACGGCCAACAGGGTCAGCACGAAACCAAGCGTGCGGCGGAAGAGGAAATAGGCCACGGGATCAGGTCCAATGGCTGCGGCACGCGCGGCACCGCAGCCGGTTTAGATCAATTTGCGACGCTGACGCCCTTGAGCGGCATGTAGAGTACCGGCGAAGAAGCCCAATACCCTTCGACCCCTTCCCGAAAGACACCCAATAGCGGCAGCTGAAACAGGAATGCATGAACCGACTGATCCGACAGCATTTGCTGGCCCTGCTTCAGCAATTCGTCGCGCTTGGCCGGGTCGACCTCTGTCGTGATCTGCTCCCACAGGGATGTCATCTCAGCGTTGTCATAGCCATAGAAGTAATCAGGCCCACGGGCGAAATTGCCCATGTCGTTGGGGCTGGTGTGCGCGATGATGGTCATGTCGTAGTTCTTCTGCTTATAGACCTCATCGATCCAGAAGCCCCATTCGACATTCTCAACCTTGGCGTCGATCCCGGCCTCGGCAAGCTGGTTCTGAATGATCTCGGCCGAGCGGGTCGCGTAGGGGAAGGGCGGCACGCGCAGGGTCATGGTGGCGCCGGCCACGCCTGCCGTCTCAAACATTTCCTCGGCCTTGGCGCTGTCATGCGGATAGGCGTCCGTCAGGTCGACATAGGCGGTGCCATGCGGCGGGTAGAAGCTGCCGATGGGCACCGCTTGGCCATACATTGCGCCTTCAATGATCTCGTCGCGGTCGATGGCGGTGGCCACGGCGCGGCGCACCTCGACGTTGTCGAAGGGCGGCTTGGCGTTGTTCATGGCGAGGATCACTTCGCCCTCGGTCGAGCCAACGTTGACGCGGAAGCGCGGGTCGGCTTCGAACTGCGGCAGCAGTTCCGGCGCGGGGAAACCGGGGAATGCGTCAAGCTCTTCGGCCATCATTGCCGCTGTCGCCGCGGCGGGGTCGGAGATGAAGCGGAAGACGACCTTATCGAGCGCCACATCGGCGGCATCGCGGTGATCGGGGTTCTTGATCAAAGTCAGACGGTCGCCACGGGTCCAGCTGTCAAACTTGAAGGGGCCGGAGCCCACGGGGTTGGCGTTGTTGGTCTCCGCGCTCTCCGAGGCCACGATGGCGCTGTCGCCCTGCCCCATGTTGAACAGGAAGAAGGCATCTTTGGCCTTGAGCGTGATCTCGACCGTTTGCGGGTCGACCGCTTTGACGCTTTCGATCGGCTCGAAGATGTCCTTCGAAGGGTTCACGCTGTCCTCGCCCATGGCGCGGTCGAAGGAGTAGACGACATCCTCGGCATCCAGCGCGCTGCCATCGTGGAAAGTCACGCCCTCGGCGAGTTTGAACGTGTAGGTCAGACCGTCCTCGGAGACCTCCCATGAGGTCGCAAGGTTGGGCTGCACCTCCCCGTTCTCGGCCACGGTGGTCAACGATTCGAAGACGTTTTGCGTCATCATGCTGTCGATGGAGGCGGTGGCATCCGCTGTCGGGTCAAGCGACGTGGGCTCCTGCTGCATGCCGATGACAAGCTCGGCAGCGGCAGAGACCGAGGCCATCAGGCCAAAGGCCAGCGTCAGCGCGGGAAGGGTTTTGGTGAGGGGCAAATGAGACATGGGGCAGCACTCCTGTGGGGAGGGGCGTGTTCGGCCCTGCCGCGCGCCCCTTTGTGACAGACTGCGCCGGGCGGGGGCGTTCGGTCAACGGCTTTGGCGCACTGCGGGAAAACTTCATGTAATTGCAACAATATGGCGGATTTCACCGAGCGGCCCCAGAAGCGGGAAGGGGACGGGGATCCCCCCTTTTGCGCGGCAATCGGCGGTGCTAGCTTCCGCGCAGAGAGGGCGGACTATGGATATTTCTACGACAGGTTTCGATTGCATTGTCATTGGCGCGGGCATCGCGGGCGCTTCTGTCGCCGCTGAACTGTCCAGCGACCGCCGGGTGCTGCTGTTGGAACGGGAAAGCCAGCCGGGCTATCACACCACGGGCCGCTCTGCCGCCCTGTTTACCGTGACCTATGGGCCGGAGGTGATCCGCGCCCTCTCCCGAGCCTCCGCCGCTTTCTTTCACGCCCCCGCCAGCCCCCATCTGGAGCATCCGCTGCTGGAACCACGCGGCGCGGTGTTCGTCGCGCGGCAGGATCAGCAGGCGGCGCTGGCGCGCACCGCCGAGGAACTGGGACCCCATGTCACCCCGCTGACCGGGGCCGAAATCGAGACACTCGTGCCGCTACTGCGCAAAGGCTATGCCAGCGCCGGGCTGCGCGATGCTTCGGCGGCGGATATCGACGTGAACGGGCTGCATCAACATTACCTCAAGACCTTCCGCGCCGCGGGCGGTGTCTTGCAAACCAAGGCCGAGGTGCGGGCGCTTCGCAAAGAAGGAGACTGGCAGGTCGACACGAACCAAGGCACCTTCCACGCGCCGGTCATCGTCAATGCCGCAGGGGCTTGGGCCGATGAGATCGCCACGCTGGCCGGGCTTGCACCTGCGGGTCTCACCCCGAAACGCCGCACGGCGCTGACGGTGGCACCACCCGATGGCATGGCACCGGACCGTTGGCCGATGGTGGTGGATATCGATGAGCAGTTTTACCTCAAGGCCGATGCGGGCAAGCTGCTGATTTCACCTGCGGACGCCACGCCCTCGCCCCCTTGTGACGCCCAGCCCGAGGAATTGGATATCGCGATCTGTATCGACCGGATCGAAACCGCATTTGACCTTCACCGCCCCCGCATTGAAAGCCGCTGGGCAGGGCTGCGCAGTTTCCTGCCCGACGGTGACCCGGTGGCGGGCTTTGATCCCGAGGGGGAGGGGTTTTTCTGGCTGGCGGGGCAAGGCGGTTATGGCATTCAAACCGCGCCCGCTCTGGCCCGCGCTGCCGCCGCTCTGGTGCGGGGAGAAGATATCCCCGGCGACATTGCCGCCGAGGGTGTCACTTCAAAGGCGCTTGCACGAAGGCGTTCGGGGCTGGCTTAGCCGCCCATCCCGGCGTCAGCTTCGATCTGCTTGCGCGACTTGCGTGCGCGTTCGGTGGCCGATTTCAACTGACCACAGGCCGCCATGATGTCTTCGCCACGCGGTTTACGCACGGGCGAGGCATAGCCCGCGTTATAGACGATATCGGCAAAGGCGCGGATGCGATTGTTGGACGACCGCTCATAGGGCGAACCGGGCCATTCGTTGAAGGGAATGAGGTTGATTTTGGCCGGGATGCCCTTAATCAACTCGACCAAGCGATGCGCGTCTTCGTCGCTGTCGTTCACGCCCTTCAGCATCACATATTCAAACGTGATCCGCTCGGAGTTGCTGACCTTGGGATAGGCGCGTAGGGCGTCGAGCAGTTCTTCGATGTTCCAACGCTTGTTGATCGGCACCAGCTTGTTGCGCACCTCGTCGGTGGTGGCGTGAAAGGACACGGCCAATTGGCAGCCGATTTCGGCGGCGGTGCGATGGATCTCAGGCACAACGCCGGAGGTCGAGAGCGTAATCCGGCGGCGCGAAAGCTGGATGCCCTCGGGGTCCATCGCGATCTTCATCGCGTCGCGCACGTTCTCAAAATTGTACAGCGGCTCGCCCATACCCATCAGCACGATATTGCTCAAAAGACGGGCCTCTTCGGTCCGAGTGCCAGTCTCGGGCCATTCGTCTAGATCGTCGCGCGCCACCATAACCTGCCCGATAATCTCAGCGGCGGTAAGGTTCCGCACCAGTTTCTGGGTGCCCGTGTGGCAGAAGGAACAGGTCAGCGTGCAGCCCACTTGGCTGGACACACACAGCGTGCCGCGACCCTCTTCAGGGATATAGACCACCTCAACCTCATGGCCCCCCGCGATCCGCACGAGATACTTGCGCGTGCCGTCTTCGCTTTCCTGACGGGTCACGACCTCAGGCACTTCAATCACGAATTTCTCCGCCAGTTCAGCGCGGTAGCCTTTGGCAAGGTTGGTCATGGAGTCGAAGTCACGCACACCCCACTGATAAATCCACTGCCAGATTTGCCCCACACGCATCTTCGCCTGTTTCTCAGGCGTGCCGTTTGCGATCAACACATCGCGCATGGCGTCACGGGTCAGACCGACAAGGTTGATCGGCCCCTCAGGCAACTTGCGGGGAAGGGTCATCACGTCTTGGGTGATGGGCGCGGAAGCGGACATTTCAAAGACTCACAGGCTAGGGATGGGTCTCTATATAAGAAATGACGCGATTTGCAAAAGGTTTGGCTGCCCGGGCATAGAGCTGCGCTCAATAGGCCTTCTTGCTTGTCCGCAATTCACCCGTCGCCAGAACCGGCGCGGCATCCAGACTGTCTACATTCAGCATCGCCGCCACCCGTTCTAACGAAGACACCAACTGCGCCTGCTCCCAATCGGCGAGATCCGCAAAGGCGCGGACGTAGCGCTGTTGCAAGGCATCGGGGGCTTCCTCCAACACATCCTCACCTTTGGTGGTCAGGGTGATGTTGGTCTGCCGACGGTCCTGCGCCGAGGGCTGCCGCGATACCAATTCGCGTGCCACCAGCTTATCGACCAAGGCGGTGACGGTGGCTTGGCTGACGCCCATCTGGTTGGCGAGGGTCTTGGCTGTGGGGTCTTTCTTCTCTCCGACGATCTGCAAAACCCGCAGTTGCGCCGGGGTTACCCCTGCGGCCTGCGCCAAATCGCGGGCATAGAGTTCGGTAGCGCGCAAAATGCGGCGTAAAGCGATCAGACTCTCGTCGATCCGGTCGGGATGTTTTTGCGTCATGGTGCATCATTGCACAATGGGGACGATTTCAGCAATCGCTCTCAACTGCCCTAACGCTTAGTATAGCTAAGCGAAACACGCCAATTTCGTTAGCCTTACGAAACAAATATGCACATGAGCATGCCTCTGAAACAACGCTATGAGCGTATTTTGAGGTATTTTGCTTTGAATGTTGAAGTATGACCGCACATGCCCTACTTAGCTTATCGAAACAATAAGGGAGCCCCGAACGGATGCAGAATGAACTCGACATGAAAAAAGCCCGCACACCCAAACTGCGCAAGCCCAATGCCGAGGACGGAGCTGCCATTTGGCAGTTGATTCGCGACTGCAAGCCGCTCGACGAGAACTCGCTTTACGCGAACCTGATCCAGGCCGACCACTTCCGCGATACCTGTGTTGTGGCTGAGATGGACGGTGACATCGTTGGATGGATCTCCGGCCATATGATCCCTGCCCAAGACGCCTTCTTTGTCTGGCAGGTTGCCGTTAGCCCCAAGGCCCGCGGCCTTGGGTTGGGTAAAACCATGCTGATGGAACTGGTGAACCGCGATGAGACCGAGGACGCCAAGACCCTCAAGACCACGATCACCCGGGACAACGACGCCTCCTGGGGGCTGTTCCGCAGCTTTGCCAATCACGTCGGCGGCGACCTTTCGGATGCGCCCCACTTTACCAAAGACGCCCATTTCGAGGGCGCACATGACACCGAACATATGGTGACGATCACGCTGCCCGAGACTGCCGCGCTCAAACGCGCCGCGTAAACCGCAGCTGATAATTCACACGACAGATTCTCTTGAAGAGAAAGGATATTCCTATGCCTAAGGACATGGCACAGAACACGACCATCTTTACCCGCCGCGAGAGCGAAGCACGCTCCTATTGCCGTGGCATGAACGCCGTTTTCACCCGCGCCAGCGGGTCGGAGATGTTTGACGGCGAAGGCAATCGCTACATCGACTTCCTCGCCGGCTGTTCCTCGCTGAACTACGGCCACAACGATGCGGACATGAAGGCCGCGCTGGTGGAACACATCACCAATGACGGCATCGCCCATGGTCTTGATTTTCACAGCGACACCAAGGCGGCGTTCCTGAACGCCTATGAGGAAAACATCCTCAAGCCGCGCGGCATGGATTACAAAGTAATGATGACCGGCCCGACCGGCACCAACGCGGTCGAAGCCGCGATCAAGCTTGCGCGTAAGGTGACGGGCCGGACGAATGTGATCTCCTTCACCAACGGCTTCCATGGCATGACCATGGGCGCGCTGGCGCTGACCGGCAACAAAGGCAAACGCGGCGGCGCGGGCGGTGGCTCGTTGGCCGATGTGACGCATATGCCTTTTGAGGGATCGCTGGGCGAAAATGTCGACACGCTGGAAATGATCGACGCCATGCTGTCGAACCCCTCCTCGGGCATCGACGCGCCTGCGGCATTCATCTTTGAGCCGATCCAAGGCGAAGGCGGTCTGAACGCGGCCTCCGACGCATGGATGCAGGGCATCGAGAAAATCGCCCGCAAGCATGGCGCGCTGCTGATCATCGACGACATTCAGGCCGGTTGTGGCCGTTCGGGCAGCTTCTTTTCGTTTGAGGCGTCCGGCATCAAGCCTGACATGATCACCCAAGCGAAATCACTTTCCGGTTTCGGCCTGCCCTTCGCGGCCCTGCTGATCGCGCCTGAGCATGACATCTGGAAGCCAGCCGAGCACAACGGCACCTTCCGTGGCAACACCCACGCCTTTGTCACCGCCCGCGTCGCGATTGAGAAATTCTGGTCCAACGACAAATTCGAAAAGTCGCTGGCCGAAAAAGTCGTGGTACTGACCACCGCGCTTAAGGATGTTGCCGATCTGGTCGACGGTGCCACGCTGAAAGGCCGCGGCCTGATGCAGGGTGTCGATGTCGGCTCGGGCGAATTGGCCGGTGCAATCTGTGCGCGTGCCTATGAATTGGGCCTCGTCATCGAAACATCGGGCGCGAACGACGAAATCGTTAAATATCTTGCCCCGCTCACCACGCCGGAGAAGGTCATGCGCGAAGGGTTTGATATCCTCCTTCAAGCGACCCGTGACGTGACGGGCAACATGAAACTGGCAGCGGAGTAATACCGATGATTGTACGTGATTTTAACAAACTTCAGGGCACAGACCGTCACGTTGGTGACGCTCAATGGACGTCCACACGCTTGCTTTTGGCTGATGACAAGATGGGATTCTCTTTCCACATCACCGTTCTTGAGGCCGGGTCGGAACACACGTTCCATTACAAGCACCACTTTGAGAGCGTCTATTGCATGAAGGGCAAGGGGTCGATCACCGATCTCGCCACCGGCGAGACCCATGAGATCACTCCCGGCGTGATGTATGCCCTGAACCTGAACGACAAACACACCCTGCGCGCAGAGGAAGAACTGCACATGGCGTGCTGCTTCAACCCGCCAGTTACGGGCAACGAAGTGCACCGCGAAGACGGCTCCTATGCGCCTGCCGAGGAGGTAGCGTAAGTTATATGACTCAACCGTCCCACACTGTCGAAAAAATCGGCGGGACGTCCATGTCCCGCGTGAACCAGCTCAAGGATACGCTCTTTGTCGGTGACCGTAAGGGCGCGGACATCTATGGGCGCGTCTTCGTGGTCTCCGCCTTTGGCGGGATCACGAACCTGCTGCTGGAGCATAAGAAGTCCGGCGAGCCGGGCGTCTATGCGCATCTCGCGAACGCCAGCAACGACCACGGTTGGCACGAGGCGCTGACCCGCGTCTCGGCTGAGATGCAGCGCGTGCACCGCGAGGTGCTGGAGCATCCCGGTGACATCGAACAGGCCGACGCCTTTGTGTCCGAGCGCACCCATGGTGCCCGCAACTGCCTGATCGACCTGCAGCGCCTCTGCGCCTACGGCCACTTCCGCCTGTCAGAACACATGCTGCAAATCCGTGAGTTGCTCTCAGGTCTGGGCGAGGCACATTCCGCCTTTGTCACCACGATCCTGCTGCAGCGCGCTGGCGTGAACGCCCGTTTCGTCGATCTGTCCGGTTGGCGCGATGAGGGCAACGTCACACTGGACGAGCGCATCGCACAGGCGATGGAGGGCATCGACCCGCAAACGGAAATGCCCATCGTCACCGGCTATGCGCAATGCGCCGAAGGCCTGATGCGCGAGTTTGACCGTGGCTATTCCGAAGTGACATTCTCCAAACTGGCGGCCCTCACCGGTGCGCGCGAGGCGATCATTCACAAGGAATTCCACCTGTCGTCCTGCGACCCGAAACTGGTCGGCGAACATGCCGTCAAGAAGATCGGACGCACGAACTATGACGTGGCGGACCAACTGTCGAACATGGGGATGGAGGCGATCCACCCCAAGGCCGCCAAGACCCTGCGTCAGGCTGATGTGCCGCTGCGCGTGACCAATGCCTTTGAGCCGGAAGACCCCGGCACGCTGATCGACGACCGCAAGGCAGAGACGCCCGCGGTGGAGATCGTCACTGGTCTGGACATCGTGGCGTTCGAATTGTTCGAGCAGGATATGGTCGGTGTGAAGGGCTATGACACCGCGATTCTCGACGTGCTGACACGGCACAATGTGCGGATCGTCTCGAAGGTGTCGAACGCCAATACGATCACGCACTACCTTGATGCGTCGCTTAAGACGATGCGCCGGGTGGAAAAAGATCTGGCACAGATCTATCCCGCTGCAGAGATCACGACGAAAACGCTGTCGATGGCCTCGGTCATCGGGCGTGACCTGAACGGGCTGTCGGTGTTGCAACGCGGTCTCGTGGCCATTGCCGAGGCCGGTCAGACGGCAATCGGCGCGAGCCAAGGTCCGCGCAACGTGGACGTGCAGTTCATCGTCGAGCGCGAGTCGCTGCAGCCGGTGATCAAAGCGCTGCACGGCGCGTTTATCGAGGAAGAGGTGGCGGCGCCGTTGTCGCGCGCGGCCTAAGGCTTACATAGCTGACACACTATGCGCCGCGGCTCCCGAAAGGAAGCCACGGCTTCTTCGTGCAAGGGCCATCGCCTGCCCGCGGGTCGGCGAACCAACATATCTTCGATACCACTTTATGCCTCAACCATGGTGTGCGCCCGCGAAGTCACACCCAGCCTCACCAAATCGCCTACCCGGGGGGCGGGCAGGCGATGGCCCGGCGCCTGCGGCTTGTCCCGGGTCCGGGTGGCACGTTCACCACAAACAAAAACGGCCCCGCAATCGCGAGGCCGTCCCAAACTCTCAAATCTCAGAGGCTCACCCCCCGCAGCGCTTCGCCGCATCTTCGACCGCCGCGGTAAAGCCCAGCAGCGAGAATGTGTCCTTGGTCTGCGTCCCGCGCGAAGACCGCGCTGTCAGCGTCGCATCCGCGCCGCGCTTCATTGCCGCGATGATCTTAGCATCATCCGCCGTGGTTGCCGGCCAGGCCCACTCGCCTTCGGTGAACAGCTCGAACTCATTGCCGGAAATGTTCATATTGACCGTCGATCCCGAGGCGAAAGGATACCCGCCGGTAAAGGCGACCTGACCCTTGGCCTCAGCCGAGGGGCGGTAGAATACCATCAGCAATGTCTGGCCCCGGTTCACCGCCACAACACGCCCATCGCGCGTGTTGACGACTTCCTTGGGCGTTGAAACGCCCCAGCATTCTGTCGGGTTATCTTCTACAAAGACGCTCCAGTCGGTCTTGGCAGCCACCCGGTTGGTGCTCTGCTCCTGCGCCACAGCGCCGCTTGCCACAAGGGCGAGCGCCCCAAGTGCAAGACCACATGTCTTCATCATTCCCATCTGTCCAGCCTCCAGCCGTCCTTGACCTCAACACGTCCACAGACCCCGTCCGGGCAACCTTGGGCGGGTTGCTCTCTTGCGGGTGTCTGCTATCTGTTCGACACCAACCACAATAACGGCAAACGCGCGACCGACGAAACCCTGATTGGCAGGATTTCGCCCAGAAACAGGATGAACTTCATGACCAAAGCAGCCCCATTTGCGGAAATCTGGCGCGGACCCTTTCTGGAAAGCGTTCATTCCGGTCATGCCGTGATCTGCGATGCGAGCAGCCAGATCGTCGAAGCATGGGGCGATCCGGAAAAGGTGATCCTGCCGCGTTCGTCTTCCAAGATGATCCAAGCGCTGCCGCTGATCAATTCCGGCGCGGCCGACAAAGCGGGACTGAGCACCGAACAGCTGGCCCTCGCCTGTGCCTCGCACCAAGGTGCCGCCATCCACACCGACCGGGTGGGCGTATGGCTCGACACGCTGGGGCTGAGTGACGACGACTTCCGCTGCGGCGCGCAAGAACCCAATGACCGCGAGGCGATGGAGGGGCTGATCCGCGCGCATGAGAAACCCTGCCAGATCCACAACAACTGCTCAGGCAAACACGCGGGATTCCTCACGCTGAACAAGCACCTCGGCGGGGGGGCGGATTACGAAAAGCCCGATCACGCGGTGCAAAAAGCCTGCCTTGAAGCGTTTGAAACGGTCACCCAAGAAACCTCGCCCGGCTATGGCATCGACGGCTGTTCGGCCCCCAACCCGGCCTGCACCCTGCACGGCATGGCCCGCGCGATGGCCCATTTCGCCGCCGCCCCCGAAGGCTCTGCCGAGGCGCGCCTGCACCAAGCCATGCGCCTACACCCTGAACTCGTCGCCGGCGAAGGCCGTGCCTGCACGGAACTGATGCGGGCGATGGACGGCAAGGTAGCACTGAAAACTGGGGCCGAAGGCTTCTTCATCGCGATCTGGCCCGAGCGCAAGTTGGGCATCGCGCTCAAAGCCGCCTGCGGCACCACCCGCGCCGCCGAATGCGCGATCACCGCGCTGCTGGTCAAATTGGGGGCGCTGGACGCCAGTCACCCGGCGGCGATCAAGCGGATGAACACGCCGATCACCAACTGGCGCGGGCTTGAGACCGGGATGCTGAAACCAGCGGCGGGACTGCTGTAAGCCTATCGCGCTGCCGCTTTGCTTAAACGAAGCCGCAGCGCCACGCAGTCTCAGCCCGCAAATTCAGTGCGCGCATAGCCCTGTACGAACAGCAGCGCGGTCAGATCGCCGAAATTGACGCGGATGTCGCATTCCGCCGCGACCGACGGCTTTGCGTGCAGCGCCACGCCCATGCCAGCCCGCCCCAACATGCCCAGATCATTGGCCCCGTCGCCCACGGCGACAACCTGATCTTCGGTGATCCCCAGCTTTGCGGTGATCTCTTCCAGCGCGGTGACTTTGGCCTCGCGGCCCAAGATCGGCATACCCACATCGCCGGTCAGCGCGGCCCCATCGACCAGCAGCGTATTGGCGCGGTTCTCATCAAAGCCCAGCATCTCGGCCACTTTGGCAGTGAAGGCAGTGAACCCGCCCGAAACCAATGCGGCATAGCCGCTATTGGCCTTCATCGTGCCCACCAACGCACCGCCGCCGGGCATCAAGGTGATCCGCTCAGCCAAGACCTTGTCGATGACAGCGGCCTCCAACCCTTTCAGCAGACCGACACGTTCGCGCAGCGCGCCGTCGAAGTCCAACTCACCGTTCATGGCGCGGGCGGTGATCTCTTTCACATGCGCGCCAACGCCCGCTTCCTCGGCCAATTCGTCGATGCACTCCTGCTGGATCATCGTGCTGTCCATATCGGCCAGCAGCATCTTCTTGCGGCGGCCTTCGCTGGGCACGATCACCAGATCGACGCCCATAGATTGGCAGCTTTCCCAAACGTCCCAACGGTTTTCCGGCAGCTGGGCCAGCGAGAATTCCGCCGCCTCATCCGGGGCCAGCCAAAGTGCGTCGCCCCCGCCCCAAGCGTTGCGCAGGCTTTCAACCAGCGCCGCATCGAGGGAGGGGTTGAAGGGGGAGGTCAACAAGATTGCCGTGAACATAAGTTTCCGATCCGCATCATTCGCGCCGCGCAAAGCGACATGACCGGCGTCCTAGCGCCATTTTGCGACTTGCGCCAGCCCGGCCTCCCCGCGTATCTCGGCAAGTGGGACACCCTTCCCCAACGAAGGGCGATAGTCATACCGTTTTTTTCCTTTTATTACTAGTAGTTACAGTTTCATCAAAACCGGCTTGTGCTGGTTCTGTGTCGAAAATGGCGTCTGTGACCGTCTGATCTTCCAGCGCGTGCGCGTAGGTCTTCAAGACTACCATGGGGTCTTTCCAACCGCCGCGAACTGCTACAGTTTTCACGTCGATCCCCTTGCGCAACATCGTGGTTGCGAAGCCATGACGACAGCAATGCGGGGTCAACGCTTCAATCTCAGCGCGGTCCACCACGTTGTTCCAAACCTTTGTAACGCTGCCCGTCCCGGCATACCCGAACACCAGCGCGTCAGGGTTGCGATTTCCGCCAATGTTCGCCAGCGCCGCTACCACGCGACCGGGCAGATGCGCCGTGCGGGTCCACGGTGTAGGCTTCTTCATCCGAATAGTCGCCGTGAAGTTCTGAAGGTCCACGTCTGCCCAAGTAAGCTTGCAGCCCTCACCCACGCGGGCACCGGTCGCAAACATAAACAGACAGAGCGCCGCCAAATGGGGCAATCCGTCAGCGGTCGCTTGGCTGGCAAATGCGTTGACCCACTCCAGATCGGCAGGGGTTTTCGCCTTAGCGTCGACGGCGAAGCGCTTAGCCTTGATCCGGCTGCACCATCCCAATTCTGAGCAATAATTGATGGCTGCGATAGTAGGCGCGATCACCTGCCGGTTGCGGGTCGCGCCGGTCGCGTTCGGATATATCTTTCGCGCCGCTCGCTTGACCATCTCAGGCGTGATTTCGGAGACTAAGGTGTCTTGCCAATAGTCATTCAGGCGAGCGATGAAGCGGTCGGACTTGTCAGCGTCCAGATACTCGATGAATGCTTGCGCCATGGTCAGCCCCGCGCCCGGTCCATCGAAACGACGCTGCCACGCGCGTTGCTCGACTTCCGTTTTGACCCGTTCCGCTTTTTTGCGGTCAGACGTGCCCGTAGTACATCGGAATTGCCTCCCGGCAATGCTCCCTCTGATGTGGAAGATTTTCCCGCGCTTGTAGAGCCTGAGCGACATTCTAGAGCCTCCATCATTGCTTCAATGTGGTGCGGCAAATGCACCATCTTTCCGGCGATGATACAGCACGCCCCCAGTTCCCGCGCTTTATCCTTCACCCACCGATCACCCACGCCAAAGTGATCCGCGATCTCTTGCGGCGTCACATAGGCGGGCAGAATGGTGGGTGTGTTTGCCATCAGAGCTTCGCATCCTTGGGATAAGCCGCGTCTAAGACTTCGAACGGGTGATACTGCATGCGAGCGCAAACGGTGTTAAACACCTCGGATGCGTTAACCGTCAGAAAATGCTCAGAGCCTAAGTGCCTGCGCAATTTGCCGTATGTGTCGTAATTGGAACCGGCATCCCAAAGCTCTTCAAAAGTTCGATCTGCGGCAACGCCGAAAATGGTATCGCCATGCCGGTGATGGAATGGCAAAGCTGCTTCACGCTCAGGCAAACCAAACACTTCGCCTCCCCCGGTGAAATGCGCAAATTGAGCCGCCGCAGCGAACGCTTCTTTCGCGCCCATGTGCATGTCCATCAAAGTTTGCGCCACTGCGATTTCCATCACGTTGAAGAAGGTGAAACGGCGGTGCTTTCCTTGGCTCCCACCCCCCTCGATCTTGCGGTGACCGACGATCAACTTGCGTTTGATCCAGTTCTGGACGCTCTCAGGGCGAGCGCCGGTGAGGTTCGAAACCTCGGAGGCGCTGAAGATGCCGTTCAGTGTGCTGTCGATAATCGGGTTCATAGCTACGCCTCTAAAGTTCCTTTGACCCTTTATCGCTTAACTCAGATAAAAGGTCAAGAGACTTTATTGAACTTTTCCGGCCATGCCGCTCATTGCACCACGTCCAGCCCATCGCTGATTTCACGCGCCATCCCGATCGCCATATCAATGAGGCTTCCGCCGCCGTTGTCCGCGAATGATGTGGCGCTTATCTGCTCCCCATCGATAGCCATCGACATGATACGCAATAGGTGCTCCAGCTTATTGGCGCGGTCTATTGCCGCTTCAATGTGGTCGGGGTGGTTCATCAGTTGACCTCCTTCTCTGAAAGTTCTGCCCGATGTTCCTTCAGGCCGGTCTGCGCCAGCGCCAGAAAATCCAGCGCGATCTTGGTGCCAGTCGCCAGCGCGTTCTGTTCGGCATCCGGCATTGATCGTGTTGTCATGGACAGCAATTCGAGCACGTCCCGAACCCGCGAAAGGTCGTCCATAGCTTCTAAGAGGGTTTCGTTCGCGCTCATGCCTGCCCCCCCTTCGCCACTTTGAAGCTATCGCGGATCATCGCGCGAACATCGCCTAGGAAAATCCAATCCAGTGACGCGCCAGTGCCGATACAGAAGTTCAGCAGTTCGCGGGCTGGTGCTTCATCATCGCCGATGATCCTTGCCGGAGCTTCTACTCCAACAACGTCAGCAAAGAACTGCACCCGCGCTTCAGCTTCTACATAATCAATCGGCATAGCCTCTCCGTTCGCCTGAGCGGCGTTATAGTCGGTCATAACTCTGTCTCCTTGGTTTGGTGTTAGGTGGGCGCTATTCGCCCATGCCTTCGGCTTCGAGCGCGTCCGCATGGGCCTGTATCGCGTTGGCCTCCGCCCTGATTGTCTCGATGCTCTCCCGCTGCATCCGCTCACGGATTGCGCGGACAATCTCAGAATTTTGGGAAGCCGCGTTGGCTTCGGCCTGCTCCTCGATCCAAGATTTCAGATCGGGCGGTAGGCGTAATTGTAGCTGCTTTTTTTTCGTTCTCACTTCAACCTCCATCATATCACATCGCGATTATCGCCAGTTGCGATCATTGCGTCAAGAGAAAAATCATATCAGATGGCGATGATAGCGAAGGGATAGGTCATGAGTGACGCGCCAAGCCGTAAACAGGAACAATTCATCGTTCGATTTCCGGATGGAATGCGTGATCAAATTAAGGCTGCGGCGGAGGAAAATGGCCGCAGTATGAACGCTGAAATTGTATTTCGTTTGCAGCGAACGTTCGACACCATTTATTTAGACAACAGCGCTCCGGGCGATGAAGTAGATGTTGACGGTGATCTGTTTGAGGTGGTCGATACTCCCGACAAGGTAGATCGCGCGGTGGAAAGAATGACTAGGGATTTCAAGGAATCTCTGAGACGCTCAATGCTGCAAATGATTAGCGATGACGACGACAAATGAGCGACCACCAAAACAACAATGACGCGATACGCGGGTTCGCCAAGGGTGGGTAAGGTTGTGTAAGACGGGCCAGCCCCGGCCACTCTTAAACCGTGCTGGCCCCGCGCCGCGCCTCCATAAAGGTAATGGTGGCCGCGCCTTGTCGGGGTTTTCCCACTCTCCGACTAACGGGGATGCTTTGACGGCTGATCGTCTGGCGCATCCTGCCAATCTCTAGTTACCGGCCACCTTTGAGATATTTGTTATCCGCCTGAGACCGGTGATCTTGCTGGATGCCCCGGCGCGTGACTTCGACAGCAACACCGGTTGCCTCAGTTCTCACGCGGGAGGCGAACATATCACCCTCTTCAATGATAAGCTTGATCGTTCCGCCAGCGCCGCCTGAGCCGCGCAAAGCCGCCTGTGCCTGCGGTACGTTGAGAATGCCGCCCGACTGTGAAGGCACGAACACCTCACTATTCGGCGTGTTCTCATTCACCAGATAAGCGCCACCAGAGCGCACCGGGCCACCATTCGCCCGCGCCCCGCTGAACGCACTGATAATGCCGCCGAGCAGGCCACCGCCCCCGCCCTTGCCAGCGAACATGCCCTCGCCAAACAGCAGATATTCCAGCGCCGCCCGCTTGAGGCTGTTTGTGAAAGCGTCCATCGCATCTGCGCCGCCCATAGCCGCGTCAATGATGCTGTCCTTCCACTCGCCTTGGATTTTCTCCATTTGGGCCATCTTGTCGCGGGCGTTCTCATACTCACCCGCCAGCTTGCCCACATTGGCCGCTTCGGCGTCGATCTTTTGCAGCAGTTCGTCGGTGATATCCAAGCCGCGCTTCTTGGCCTCATCCAGCAGCTTGTGCTTGACCGTCAGCGCCGCGACCTCTTCTTTCGACTTGCCCAGCATTTCGATAGAACGTTGCAGATTTTCCAGTTCCTTTTCAGCAATGCTGAACAACGGTTCTTGCTCACGTCCACCACGACCACCGCCCGAACGGGACCGACCACCGCCGGACGATCCGCTGCCACTCTCCAAACCACTCACATCGCCCGAACCGGAAAGGTTAGGCACATCGAAGCGCGTCCGCGATGGCCCCCTGTTGATGAGGTTGCCATAGCCGAGATTGGCGTTTGTCACGTCATTGGGGATCGGGTTGCGACCACCGCCCTCTAGATTGTAGCCAAGCTTGGGCTTTTCCGGCCCCGCCTGTTCTTTTGCAATCTGCCGCGCGAAGCTAAGTGCGATGCCGAAGTTTTTCGCCAGCTTCGCCGCCTCATCAACCCCCGCTGAAAT
>NZ_LWER01000443.1:0-52124 GCF_001634775.1 Sulfitobacter sp. HI0027 | reverse complement strand
TAGCGACGGTGCCAAGGGGAGTGTAAGAAGACGACGACCTGAATGGGCAAAACGATCGAATAGATCTGGATTGGGAAAACCAGTTAGGGCCTACGAGCTCAGAGCTCGCTCAACAGATTTGGACCTGATCCGCTGATCACCATCCCGGCCCGCGGCTTTTGGAAGTGCCGCATCTCGAGGCCTTACAGAAGACCGCACTCGATCACTCGCCAATAGGGTCAAAAAATTCTTGCACTACGGGCGGCAACCACAGAAGGCCCTAGTTGGGTGATGGATGAACACAAGATGTTCGCGGATAGCACACGCAAGCTTTTTGATGCCGAAATGGCTCCAAACATCTCAACGCATATGGCAGTGAGGAACAGAAGAAAAAGTGGTTGCCGAAATTGGTTAGTGGTCATCATGTCGCCGCCATCGCGATGACCGAACCGGGAACGGGCTCTGACCTCCAGAACGTCCAGACCCATGCGGAAAAGGATGGCAACCACTACAAGATCAACGGCTCGAAGATCTTCATCACCAACGGACATACAGCCGATCTAGTTGTTGTCGTGGCAAAGACCGACCGTAACGCTGGCGCCAAGGGCGTTTCGCTGATCGTTCTGGAAACCGAGGACGCCGAAGGCTTTCGTAGGGGACGAAACCTGAAGAAGTTGGGCATGAAGGGGTCGGATACTGCCGAGCTGTTCTTTGAGGATGTGCGCGTGCCGACGGCAAACCTGCTTGGCTCGGAAGAGGGGCAGGGGTTCTATCAGCTAATGAAGCAACTGCCGTGGGAGCGGCTGATGATTGGCGTTACCGCGCTAGGCTTCATTGACTTTGCCATCGATGAAACCGTGAAATACGTGCAGGACCGCAAGGCGTTCGGCAGCCGGATCATGGATTTCCAGAACACAAGGTTCAAGCTGGCGGAATGCAAGACCAAGGCCGAATTGCTGCGCAGTTTCGTCAATGACGGGATCGCACGGCTGGAAGCGGGCGAGCTTGATGCGGCCACGGCCTCGCAGCATCTCCTCGTAAATGGCCACCGGGCGCAGCCCGGGGCTGGCCCGCAACATCGGCACGACTTCCGAGTCGAATATGTGTTCCAGCGGATCGGGACGCCGCCGCTCTCTGCTCGGCGTCTTCTGCGACGGGAGCCGGGGATCCTGCACGATCCGATAGGCGGTTGCCCGGCTCATTCCCGCCTTCGCGGCGGCGGTCTCGATGGGGTGGTCTTGTCTCAGCTTCATGAAAAGCCTCGTCTGATGATCGGTTACATGGCAACCCGGCACAAAGGTGGTTCTCCAGTCCTGAAAACCACCAGCGTAGCGGGCTAGCCGCGATCACAGACCCCAAAATCGGGCGCAGCGGCGGGTGTGTGCCTCCGGTCGGGCTACGCCCTCCCTTCGACACACACCCGCCGCAACGTCTCATCCTGATTGACGCTGAGGCTCATCCTGTTTGTCGCGCAGCAGATTGATCCGCCCGGAACCGGGAGGGGCTATTCCTCACCCGGCCCGAATGTCTCTTCCCCGAATATCTCGTCGTCGTGTTCCCCCAGCCGGGGGGCAGGGCGGTGGTCATGTCGCGCCGGCGTCGCCGAGAACCGGATCGGTGGGCGTGTCGTCCAGATCGCACCTTCGGATGGGTGATCAATCTGCTGAAAGAACCCGGTCGCGGCAAGATGGGGGTCGCTGGGCAAATCCGATAGGTTATTCACCGGCATGGCGGGGATGTCGGCCTGCTCCATCAGGGCAAGCCAGTCATCCGTTGTCCGGGTCAGCGCAATCTGCGCCACCATATCGTATACAGCGCCGATGTTGCGGCTGCGGTTGTCCATGTCAGTGACCCAGACGTGGTCGATCATGTCATCGCGCCCGACCGCCTTGAAGAACCGCGCCCATTGTATGTTGGTGTAGGGCAGAATTGTGATATATCCATCTGCCGTCTTAACCGGACGCCTATGCGGAACCAGCATCCGGGCATATCCGAAATCCTGCGGGGTCTCTTCGAAGGTGGCACCATCCAGATGTTCGGCCAGCAGGAAGGCGGCCAGCGTCTCAAACATCGGCACCTCGACATGCTGGGCTTCTCCCGTACGCTCTCGGTGGAACAGGGCTCCCATCACGGCATAGGCGGCCGTCACGCCGCCAAGCTTGTCGGCGAGAATCGTAGGGGCATATGCGGGCGGCGCTTCGGGATCGCGCAATGTTGCCAGGCTAGCCAACCCGGAAACCGACTGGACGGCATCGTCGAACGCGGGTCGGGCGGCATAGGGTCCGTCCTGCCCGAATCCAGTGGCAGATACCGTGATCAGGTTCGGATTTTCCTGGCGTAGGGTTTCGGGATCGAGAGATAATCTGGCTAGCGCCGCAGGCCGTATGCTTGAAATCATCACGTCGGCATCGATAAGCAGCTTGCGCAATCGATCCCGACCGGTTTGCGTCTTCAGGTCGAGCACAACGCTGCGCTTGTTGCGGTTGGTCCCCAGAAAGGCGGCCCCCATCAGCTTGTTGCGGGACGGCTGGACCTGGCGCAAAAGATCTCCCTCGGGGCCTTCTACCTTGATCACATCGGCCCCCAGATCGCCCAGCATTTGCGTGGCCAAAGGTCCGAAAACGACCGAAGTCAGATCCACGATCTTCACGCCTTCCAGGATCGCGGGTTTCTGCGCAGCTGTCATTTAGTTACCCACCCTTTTTCATGAACGAGTGCCGAACTCGGCGCGAATGGCTTTGCCTTCCGCATCGAAGGCCGGGCAGGGGCCCAGTGTCGTTTCGCCGACGCTGCGCCGGATCGGGGGTGTCGGGACCTTGATCCCGCCGGAGGGTGTGCCAATCACGGACCGGTCAAGCTGAGGGTGATCGGACAGGGTCGCCACGTCGTTCACGGCCCCGGAGGCAATGCCCGCAGCGTCAAGCCGCTTCAGCATCTCGGCGCGGTCATGAGAGGAGAACACGGCCTTGATGAGCGCTTCGAGCGCGGGCTTGTTTTCGAGGCGCGCCATGTTGTCATGAAACCGGGGGTCGGTTGCCAGAGTTTCATCGCCCAGTATGTGCTCACAGAACCGTTGCCATTCGCCGCTGTGTTGCACGGTAATGACGACAAGCTGGCCGTCCTTGCACTCATAGGCGCCGTAGGGACAGATCACCGTGTGGTTCAGACCGACGCGGGGCGTCGGTTTGCCAAGATAGTCGTGATAGAGCAGCGGAACCGACATCCAGTCGGCCATCACGTCGAACATGGCCACCGAAACGCCGCTGCCTTTGCCGGTGCGATCACGCCCGATCAGCGCTTCGCATATCCCGGCATGGGCTGTCATGCCCGTGGCGATGTCGCAGACCGACACGCCAACCCGCCCCGGCCGGTCCGGCGTGCCGGTCACCGATGCCAAGCCGCTTTCGCATTGCACCAGAAGGTCATAAGCCTTGGCGTTGCGCATCGGGCCGTCTTCGCCGTATCCGGTGATGTCGCAGGTCACAAGCCGCGGGAACTTCTCTCGCAAGGTCGTCGAATCCAGACCCAGCTTTGCCAGGGCGCCCGGCAAGAGATTTTGAATGAACACATCCGCGTTTTCCAGCATCCTGAGCAGGATTTCCCGGTCCTCGGCGGCTTTAATGTCCAGGGCGACCGATTCTTTGCCTCGGTTCAGCCATGTGAAATAGGCGCTTTCACCATTGGCGGCGGTATCGTAGGCGCGGGCGAAATCGCCTGTGCCCTTGCGTTCGACCTTGATCACCCGCGCACCGGCATCGGCAAGCCGCGAAGAGCAAAAGGGCGCCGCCACCGCCTGTTCGAGCGCGATGATGAGCTTACCGGAAAGAGGGGCTGAATTTGAACCAGACATGGCGTTCTCTCAAGTGATCCTATGGGCTTGACTAAATCTAACATTTGTTAGAAACATTATCAATACGCTTAACCAGAGACTGGATTACTTGAAGGAGGACGCCGGTGCCGGACGCCAAAGGACCAGACCATATTTTCCAGGGCGCGCTGACAAAAGGAGAGATCCTGCTGCCAAAGTGCGAAGACTGCGGGGCCTATCATTTTTTCCCGCGAGTCCTGTGTCCCCATTGTCATGGCACTGCGATTTCGTGGAAGCAGGCTACCGGCAAGGGACGGGTCCACACCACAACCGTCGTGCGCCGAAAGCCAGAACGAGGGGGCGACTACAACGTGTGCGTTGTCGAACTGGACGAGGGCGTCCGGATGATGAGCCGGGTCGAGGGCATTGCTCCGGGTGAGGTCGCCATCGACATGGCTGTAACCGCTTTCGTGGGCGAGGCCGAGGGCGCTCCGGCCGTGCTTTTCAAGCCGTCGGAGGGATAAAATATGACCGCTGAACTTCGGGGAAAATCCGCCATCGTGGGAACCGGTCATGCCGGTTTCGGCGAGGCCCATGGTCTGACGGCATATGATGTCATGGCGCAGTCCGCACTTGCAGCGCTTGGCGATGCCGGGCTGAAACTGTCCGACGTGGACGGGCTGTTCTGCACCATGATGGAAGACAGTATGCCGGCGCTTATGGCGGCAGAGTATCTGGGCATTCAGCCGCGTTTCATTGATGGCACGATGTCGGGCGGATCGTCCTTCGTGAATTATCTGACGTCTGCGACCATGACGCTTGATGCCGGTCTGTGTGATGTCGCCCTGATTGTTTATGGCTCCAATCAGCGCACCGCGTCGGGCAGGCTGGTGACCGCCTCGCGCCCGCCGGCCTATGAGGCGCCGTACAATCCGCGCTATCCGATCTCCGCATATGCGATGGCCGCGGCGCGGCACATGCATGAATATGGCACCACCCGCGAACAGCTGGCCGACGTGGCCGTTGCCGCGCGGGCCTGGGCGCAGCACAACCCCGAAGCGTTCGAGCGCGGCCCGCTGACCCGCGAGGACGTGTTAGGTGCGCGCATGGTAGGCGATCCATTGACCGTGCGCGATTGTTGTCTTGTCACCGACGGCGGCGGTGCGATCGTGATGGTTCGCGCCGAACGCGCGCGAGACTTCCCGAAGGCCCCGGTTTACGTTTTGGGCAGCGCGGCGGAAAGTTCGCACCGGCAGATTTCGCAGATGAAGGATTTCACCGTGACTGCAGCCCGCGACTCAGGCGCGCGCGCCTTTGCGGCGGCCGGAGTGACCGCTGCGGACATCCAGGCGGTCGAGCTTTATGATGCCTTCACCATCAATACCATCCTGTTTCTTGAAGATCTGGGGTTCTGCGCCAAGGGCGAAGGCGGGGCCTTCGTCGAAGGCGGGCGCATCGCGCCTGGCGGTGTCTTGCCGGTGAACACGAATGGTGGGGGTCTGTCCTGCGTGCATCCCGGCATGTACGGCATATTCACCGTGATCGAGGCAGCGCGCCAGATCCGTGGCGATGCCCCCGGCATTCAGTTGAACGGTGTCGATCTGGCGCTGGCGCATGGCAACGGCGGTGTGCTGTCCAGTCAGGTCACGGCAATCTTGGGGTCGCAAAACACCCTCTAAGAACGAACAAGGGAGGAAAGATCATGCCATTGGATTTCGACGCGCTGTCGAACTGGGACTTCGAAGAGATCGAACAGACGCTGACCGAGCGGGATACCATCCTGTATGCGCTCGGCCTTGGGTTCGGCGAGAATCCCACCGACAAAAAGGAACTGGCCTATGTCTATGAGGACGGGCTCAAGACGGCTCCATCGATGGCGGTCACTATGGGGTACCCCGGCTTCTGGCTGCGCGATCCCAAGACCGGTGTGAACTGGCAGCAAGTGCTACATGGTGAACAGTGGCTGGATATCTACAAGCCGCTGCCAACCCATGGCCGGATTGTCGGCCGCAGCAAGATCGACTTCATCTCCGACAAGGGCGAGGGCAAGGGTGCCGTCATCTACCAAAGCCGCGATATTATCGACGCGGACAGCGGTGAAAAGCTGGCGCGCGTGGCGATGTCGGCCTTCTGTCGCGGCGATGGCGGCTTTGGCGGTGAAAACAAGGCGGGCCCGGCACCGGCAACGCTGCCTGACCGCGCGCCCGATCACGTCTGTGAAATCGAAACCCTGCCACGTCAGGCGCTCATTTATCGCCTCAGCGGCGATTTCAATCCGCTTCACGCTGACCCGGATGTCGCCCGTTCGGTTGGGTTCGATCGCCCGATCCTGCATGGTCTGGCAACCTACGGGCTGGCGGCTCGGGCGATCCTCAAGTCGCTGCTCGATTATGACGCAGCCCGGCTTGTCGGGCTGGACGTGCGGTTTTCCGCCCCGGTCTATCCCGGTGAAACCGTGCGGTTCGAAATCTGGGAAGAGGACGGCGAGGCCCGGTTTCGCGCGTCGGTCCCGGCACGCGACGTCGTTGTTCTGAACAATGGCGCCGCGCGCTTCGCGTGAGGAACAGAAGATGACTCAACCGCTCAAGGATATTCTCGTGCTGGATTTCAGCACCCTGCTTCCCGGCCCGATGGCAACGCTCATGCTTTCCGAGGCCGGTGCCGAAGTTGTCAAGTTCGAACGGCCCGGGGTCGGTGAGGACGCGCGCCACACGGAACCCATGATCGAAGGAGAGAGCATCGGCTTTGCTGTGTTGAACCACGGCAAGCGATCGGTGGCCATCGACCTCAAGTCAAAAGACGCAATGGATGTTCTGCGCCCTTTGCTCGAAAAGGCCGACGTTCTGGTAGAGCAGTTCCGCCCCGGTGTGATGGACCGGCTCGGCCTGGGATACGATACCGTGCGCGAGATCAATCCGGGTC
Source organism: Sulfitobacter sp. HI0027 (assembly GCF_001634775.1). NCBI lineage: Bacteria > Pseudomonadati > Pseudomonadota > Alphaproteobacteria > Rhodobacterales > Roseobacteraceae > Sulfitobacter > Sulfitobacter sp. HI0027. The sequence goes on along the minus strand of NZ_LWER01000443.1, from coordinate 45,415 downwards.
TCATCTACTGTTCGATTACCGGCTATGGCCAGACCGGACCAAAGGCCAGCGCCGCTGGCCACGACCTTAACTACGTCGGTGATGCGGGTATCCTGTCGCTGAGCCGCGGACCGGATGACCAACCAACGGCACCGTTCGGGCTGGTCGCCGATATCGGAGGCGGAACCTATCCGGCGGTGATGAATATCCTGCTGGCCCTGATTGCGCGGCAGGCAAGCGGGCAGGGGACGCATCTGGATATCGCCATGTCCGAGGGGGCGTTCACCTTTGCCTATTGGGCCCATGCCGAAGGTGTGATCGCCGGGCAAAACATCGAAAGCGGCGGCAGCCGCCTGACGGGCGGCCTGGCCCGGTATCGGCTTTATACGGCTGCGGACGGGCGTCAGATCGCCGTTGGCGCGTTGGAAGAAAAGTTCTGGCAGTCGTTCTGCGATGTCATCGGTTTGCCGTCGGCGCTTCGCGATGACTGGTCCGAGCCTGATTCCTGTGCTGCGGAAGTTGCGCGTCGTCTGGGGAAACAGCCCTCGACCCATTGGGAGCCTTTGCTGGCGGCGGCCGATTGTTGCTGTTCGGTCGTAAAAACGCCCGCCGAGGCGTCGCGTGACCCGCATTTCAAAGCGCGTGACGTTTTTGGGCGAACCCTGAGCATATCCGGCCAGAATGCGCCCGCATTGCCGCTACCGATTGCGCCGGAGTTCCGGTCTCCGGCCAACTCGGTCGGAGTTGCGGCCGCCTTGGGAGAAGACAATGCGCGTTACGGGCTGGGCGCGCCGGATACAGATTAAATCCCGTTGACGTGCTGGTGGTGAATCACTATTCTAACAGATGTTAGAAAAGAGGAGATGCACGATGGCCAAGGCCAATGACGACCTGCCGACAGAAGCCGAACGCTATGTCATGCCATCGCATTATGTCGAAAGCGACAGCCTGGAAGTGCAGGGGTTTGTGACAGCGGCCTTGCGCGATCTCTCGCCGGATGCGTCCAAGCGGGACAAGGCGATCCGCCTGTTCGAAGCGGTCCGCGATGACATCCGGTATGATCCCTACACATTCGCGCTGGATGAGGACTCTTACCGTGCAAGCAAGATCGCCGGGGAGGAAGCGGCGTTTTGCGTTCCCAAGGCAATTCTTCTGGCAGCCTGTTTGCGGGCCGTCGGTATTCCCGCCGCTCTGGGGTTTGCGGATGTGCGCAACCACCTGAACACACCCAAGCTGCAGGAGCTGATGGGCACCGATCTTTTCATCTATCACGGCTACGTTCAGTTGTGGCTGGATGGAGAGCCCTACAAGGTCACGCCTGCCTTCAACATGGATCTGTGCAAAAGGTTCGGGGTCAAGCCTCTGGTCTTTGACGGCTATCACGACGCCCTGTTTCATGAATTCGACGAACAGGACCAGCGCCACATGGAATATGTGAACGACCGCGGGCTCTATTTCGATGCGCCGATGGAGGAGTTCCTGACAAATTTCAAGGAAACCTATCCGAAGCTGGAAGAATTCAACCGCGTACGGATCTCCAAGGATGCAAGCGGATATGATTCCGGTTTCGCAAAGGAGGGTGCTTCTTGAAGTATCTGGAGGATTTCGCGCCGGGTCAAGTCTATCACTTTCGCAGTGCCCCGATGAGCGCAGACTCGATAAAGGCATTTGCCGAGGAATGGGATCCGCAGCGGCTCCACACCGACGAAGCCTATGCGGCCACCATTCACGGCAGCCTGATTGCCTCGGGCTTTCAGACGATGCTGGAGGCATTCAAGCCCGTCATGACCGAAATGATGGTCGATGTTGCCAATATCGGTGGCATGGGCTTTGACAATCTGCGCTGGCTGCGGCCGGTGCGCCCGGATGAACCCCTTGATATCGAACTGACGGTCAACGCGGTCACGCCTTCAAGAAGCAAGCCCGACAGAGGTGTTTTGCACTATACGCTCAGCGCCAAAAACCCCGAGGGCGAGGTCGTTTTTTCGACCGACACCCCCGTGATGATCCAGCGGAAAACAAAATGACACAGACTGATATCCTTTCCAGCGAACAAGAAGACCTTCGCCTGTTGCGGGAGAGCGCGCGTACGCTGTTTGAGCGGGCGGGCGGAAGTGGACGCGCCAGAAAACTCCGTGATGCCGGGGGCAGTTTCGACCCGAAGATGGTCCGGGAACTGGCCGAGGCCGGCGTTTTCAGCGTGGCGGTGCCCGAAGATCAAGGCGGGCTTGGCATGGGCCTGGCCGCCGGGGGCGTCATCGCCGAGGAGGTAGGCCGCGTGATTGCACCGGAACCGGTCGTGTTGACGATCGGTCTGAGTCTCGGCCTTCTGCGCCGCCTTTGCCCGGAACATCCGAAGATGGCGCAGCTCATCGGCGGCGAGGTTTCACTGGCGGTTGCCTGGCAGGAACGCGGCCCGGGCGGGGCGCCCGCCGATGCGACCTGCCGATACGCGGACGGGCGGCTAACCGGAAACAAGGCTTGGGTGGTCGGTGCGACCGGATCGCAAGGGTTCCTCGTCGTGGCCGAACAAGATGGTGGACCGGTTCTAGTCTTGGCCGAGTGCACCGCGGACGGGGTTGTCATCGACAAGCGGGCGCAGGCCGACGGCAGTTCCCTGGGCGAGCTTTCGTTTTCAGGAACACCGGCCGCGGAACTGGCCAGCGGCGACGCGGTTCAGGCTGCGCTTGCCGAGGCTGTCGCCGACGCAACGGCGCTTGCCGCGGCCGAGCTTGTCGGTCTGAGCGAGTGCGCCTTCGAGATTACGCTCGAGTACATCAAGACGCGCGAGCAGTTTGACAAGCCGATCGGGTCATTCCAGGTCATCCAGCATCGTGCTGTCGACCTCAACGTGATGTGCGAGGTTGCACAGGCGGGCGTCCGCGAAGTTCTGGCGCTGATGGACCGTGAAACCGATCCGAAGGTTCGGGCACAGCTTGCCAGCCGTGCCAAGGCGCGTGCGGTTACGGCCGCCAAAAGAATTACCCGTGATGCGATCCAGTTGCACGGCGCGGTCGGGTACACCGATGAGTTCGATATCGGGCTCTACCTGAATCGGGCGCTGGTGCTGTCGGCCTGGTTGGGCGACGACGCCTATCACAGGCGGATTTGGTTCGATGCGCGCGAAGCAGAGGGGGCAGCACAATGACCGACTGGAACGCAATGAGCGATGCGGACTTCCGCAAAGAAGTGCGCCAGTTCTTCGAGGCGGAATATCCCGAGGAGCTGCGCCACCTGCCGCATCGTCCCAAATTCGCCGAGATCGAACATTGGCACCGCAAGCTGCACGCCAAGGGCTGGGTCGCGCCGGCCTGGCCCGCGGAATACGGCGGCATGGGGCTGGATGCGGCCAAGCTGCTGATCTTCTACGAAGAGCAGCAACGCTGGGGCGTGAACCGCGGGCGCGATATGGGCGTGCAGATGGTCGGCCCTCTGATCATCAAGTTCGGCACCCAGGAACAAAAAGACTATTGGCTGCCGCGAATCCTCAGTTGCGAAGACATCTGGTGCCAGGGGTATTCGGAACCCGGTGCCGGGTCCGATCTGGCAAACCTGCGCACGCGCGCAAAGATTGACGGCGACGACTTTGTCATAAACGGACAGAAGATCTGGACCACGATGGCGCATGACGCCACGCACATCTTCATGCTGGTCCGCACCGATCCGGATGCGCCCAAGAAACAACAGGGTATCAGCTTTGTCCTGGCGCCGATGGATCAACCCGGTGTCGAGGTGCGCACGATCACCACGCTTTCGGGGGAAACGGAATTTTGCGAGGTTTTCTTCGACAATGCCCGTACACCCCGCGAAAACCTCGTGGGCGAGTTGAACAAGGGCTGGACGATGGCCAAGGCGCTTCTGAGTTTCGAGCGCATCTTCATCGGCTCGCCAAGCCTGGCCCAGAACGCTCTGGGTCAGCTTGAAAGCTTTGCCCGGGGCCGTGGCGCTTTCGATGATCCGGTGTTCCGCGACCGCTTTGCCCAAGCCGCACTCGATGTTGAAGATCACGCCGCGCTATACGCCCGTTTTGCCGATCAGCTCAAGCGAGGTGAAACGCTCGGCGCGGATGTCTCGATGCTCAAAATCTGGGTGACTGAGTGCTTTCAGCGCATTACCGAGCTTATGATCGAAGCTGCCGGCCCTGACGGCGGCACCATCGGGCCGCTTCAGGTCGGCAACGTAAGTGTCGATGTCCTTGCGAGCTTTTATAAGGCCAGGCCGACCACGATCTACGGTGGGTCGAACGAAATCCAACGAAACATTCTGTCCAACGCCGTCCTCGGATTGCCTGGCTGAACCCATACTCATACCCACACCCTACGGAGGAAAAGAACTATGTCGGAGCGCTATGCAAAGTACGACAAACTGAAATTTGACTACCCGGCGGATCGCGTCCTGCGCATCACTTTTGACCGCCCTGAGTCCTTTAATTCCGTGGACGCGGAAACCCATACCCAGATGACGGACATGTGGATCGACATCGACCGCGACCCTGACATCAACGCGGTCATCGTGACCGGCGCGGGAAAAGCGTTTTCCGCCGGGGGGGATTTCAGCCTGATCGAGAGCATGATCGGCAATTCGAACGAGATCATGAAGACGTGGAAAGAGGCCAAGGACCTCGTCTACAATATCATCAACTGCAACAAGCCGATTATTTCCGCGATCAACGGTCCGGCAGCGGGCGCGGGGCTTGTCGTGGGCATTCTCGCCGACATCTCGATCGCCGGCAAACGGGCCAAGATCGTCGATGGCCACCCGCGTCTGGGCGTCGCTGCAGGCGACGTGGCCGCAATCATCTGGCCGTTGCTGACCTCGATGGCCAAGGCGAAATACTACCTGATGACTTGCAAGCCAGTGTCTGGCGAAGAGGCCGAGCGCATCGGACTGGTTTCCATGTGCGTCGAAGATGACGAATTGCAACAAATCGCTTTGGACACGGCCGTCGAGCTGGCCAACGGCTCGCAAAGCGCAATCCGCTGGACCAAGTATTCGCTGAACAACTGGTTGCGCCAGGCTGGCCCGATCTTCGATGCGTCGACCGCGCTGGAGATGCTCGGTTTCATGGGTGAAGACGTCAAGGAAGGCGTTCTGTCACACCGGGAGAAGCGCGCGCCGAACTTCCGCAAGGACTGCCCGCTTTAACGCCTGATTGGACGAGGAGGCATAAAAATGTCTGAAGATATCTACCAAGATATAGCGCAAGCCTATGCCGCTGCGGCCGAAATGGCTCCTGGCCTGAAATCGCGATTTACGGCTGCCGGATTTGATCCGGCAGCCGTCACATCGGTGGCGGACCTCTCGCGTCTTCCAGTGATGAAGAAGGAAGAGCTTCTGAAGATCCAGCGTGACAACCCGCCCTTCGGCGGGTTCCTCGCATCGGATCTGAAGGATATCGGGCGGATCTACGTATCCCCCGGCCCGATTTTCGAACCGGCACTTTCGGGCGGTGGCGGCCACGGCATTGACCTGCTGTTCAAGGCGGCCGAAGTGGGACCGGGGGATATCATTCTGAACACCTGGATGTACCACCTCGTGCCGGCAGGCTTGCTGTTCGACGAAGCGGCACAGTCCGCTGGGGCCACGGTGATACCCGGCGGCGTCGGCAATACCGAGCTTCAAGCACAGATCATCGTCGAAACCGGCGTGACTTCGATCTGCGCTTCGACCGCGTTTTTCCTGACGCTGGCGGACAAGGTGATCGAAACCTATGGCCGCGACGCCTGGAAGGTGAAAACCGCATTTCTGGGTGGCGAGATGGGCGACTGGATGGCCACGCGCCACCGGATCGAGGCCGATTATGGGGTGTCCACCTGGGCCGCCTATGCAACCGCCGATCTGGGCCTTGTCGCCTATGAGGATGGCGGTGAAGGCTATGTGGTTCATCCCGACCGCGTGGTGCAGATCTGCGATCCGGTCAGCGGCGAACAGCTGCCGCAGGGCGAGCCGGGCGAGGTCGTCGTGACCGCGCGCGACGCAGGTTGGCCGATGATCCGGTTCGGAACCGGCGACAGCGCCCTTGCGCTGGAAAGCAACGCGGATGGCAGCGTCAGCCGCCTGTCCGCCCTGCAGGGCCGGGTGGGCGCAGCGGTGAAGGTGCGCGAGATTTTCGTTTATCCTCGCGTGATCGAGGAAGTCGTGATCGCGACGCCCGGCGCCAGGGCTGCACAGGCGGTTGTGACGCGAGAGAACGACCGCGACATGATCCGGCTTTCGCTTGTGCTGGATGAGGGTGCCGACACGGCCGCCGCCGAAAAGGCCGCCTCCGAGGCCTTCAAACTGCATGCACGAATCCGCGCAGACGAGGTGAGCATTGTTGCGGAACTGGCCGAGAATGCAGATCTGATCATCAACCAAAAAGACGGCTGAGATCGGCTGAAACCGGAAAGCGTTCCAAATGACTTGGGAGCGGCCAGGGCATCCTGGCCGCTCCCAAGTCATTTCAAGAGTCAGAACGCGTTCAACCCGGTCAGGTTCCGGCCCATGACCAGCTTCTGAATCTCGGTGGTCCCGTCCGGGATCGGCATGACCTTGGCATTGCGAAAGTGCCGTTCGACTGGAAACTCTTTGGTGATGCCGTTGCCGCCGTGTATCTGCACGGCCTTGCCGGCGATTTCGACAGCCATTTCCGTCGCATACCATTTCGCCATCGAGGTCTGGGTGTCGCAGCGCACGCCCAGGTCTAAAAGTTGCAGCCCGCGCTGACACAACAGGCGCGCTGCATCCAGGTGCGTGGCCATGTCGGCCAGGTAGCCCTGGATCAACTGGTGCCCGCCGATCGGCTTGCCATGCTGTTCGCGATCCTGCGCATATTTGACGGCGCATTCCAGTGCCGCCTGGGCAATGCCAATGCTCGTCAGGCCGACAAACACGCGAGCGCTTTCAAACAGCTTCAAAGTCTGGAACAGGCCTCCGCCCGCATTACCCAGAACATGCTCGGCGGTAGTTTCCGCGCGGTCGAAAAACAATTCGCAGGTCGAAGCACCGACAAGCCCCATCTTGCGCAATTCGCGGCTTTCGTATCCGCCAGTGTCACGGTCGACGATGACCATGGAAATACCGTCGTCTAGGTGTTCAGTCCCGGCATCTGGTGGATCGGATTTAGGATGAATCTGTCTGGCTCAGATGTCCAGATCTTGCAGATGTATTCATAGGGCGTGAGGCCGCCGAGGGTCTTGAGCCGGCGGGCGAAATTGTAGGCTGCCATGAAGTCTGCCAGGTGGGTGCGGAGCTGGCCGTGATCATCGTAATGGAAGCGTTTGACCGTTGCGTCCTTGATGGTGCGGTTCATCCGCTCGACCTGTCCATTCGTCCAAGGGTGGTTTGGCTTTGTGAGGCGGTGCTCGATACCGTTGGCCTCGCAGATCATGTCGAAGCGCATGTCCAGCGACATCAGGGACTGACCCCCTGGCGACACTAAGAACTGACCCCCTCGCTTTTTGATGTGTTGATGGTTGGGTGCGCCGGAGCGGCCTTTTGCAAAAGGCCGCTCCGGCGCTTCTCGCGCAACCGGTAGCTTTCGCCCCGGATGGTGATGACGTGGCTGTGGTGGAGCATCCGATCGAGGATCGCGGTGGCGACGACCGCGTCGCCGAAGACGCTGCCCCATTCGCCGATGGCCCTGTTCGAGGTAACGAGGAGCGCACCACGCTCGTAGCGACGGCTGACCAGCTGGAAGAACAGATGCGCTGCGTCCGGCTCGAAGGGCAGATAGCCGAGTTCGTCGACGATGAGCAGCTTCGGCTTGGCGAAGTGCGCCAGCTTCTCCTCCAGCCTCCCCTCGGCATGAGCCTTGGCCAGGGTGGCGACCAGCGTCATGGCCGGAACGAAGAGCACGGTATAGCCCGCCACGATCACCTCCCGGCCGATTGCGACAGCGAGGTGGGTCTTGCCAACCCCGGGAGGGCCCAGCAGCAGCACGGCCTCGCCGTTCGCGATGAAGCGCCCAGTGGCCAGGTCGCGGACCTGTCCCTTGTCGACCGAAGGCTGGGCCTCGAAGTCGAAGCCGGAGAGATCCCGCACGAAGGGGAAGCGGGCCAGGCCGAAGCTCATCTCGATCCGCCGCTGATCCTTGCGGGCAATCTCCCTCTCGCAGAACAGCGTCAGAGCCTCTCGGATCGTCAGCTCACCACGCCCGGCCTCGTCGAGGAGCCCGTCGAGTTGGTCGCGGATCGCGGTCAGCTTGAGCCGTGTCAGCATCCGCTCGAGATGGTCAGGGGTCTCGAAGGCCATCACCAGGCTCCTCCCGCCACGGCTTCGTATTCGCTGAGGGGCCGCAGCAGCTCCGGCGATAAGGGCGCGGGCTCGGGCTCGGCTTGCCCTTCGGCGCGGGCCAGCGGGCTGCCCGTGATGCCTTCGAAGTGGGTCCTGTCCACGATGCGGGCCCGGCGCCCGAGTCTCAACCGATGGCACGCGACCTCCCGGCCGGCATGGCTGACGCGCAGCTCCGTGCCGGTGACCGCCACGCTGACCCGCTCTCCGATCAGCCGCCAGGGCACCGAGTAGGCGTTGCCGTCGACCTCGACCGCGCAGTCCGACGAGACCCGGCGGACGAGGTCGCGACTGGTCAGGAAGGCCGGGAGGCCGTCGATAGGCTTGAGCCGGTGAGCCTCGTCCCGGGAGAAGCGCAGGCAGGGCGGCTCTCCGGTCGTGCCGTGGGTGCGCACATCCGCAACCTCCCTGATCCAGGCCTCCAGGTGCGCTTCAAGCGCGGCGAAGCTCTCGAACCTGCGTCCGGCGATGGCATTGCGCTTCACGTAGCCCACGCCGCGCTCGTCCTTGCCCTTCGTGCGCGCCCGGTAAGGCGCGCAGGCCCGGACCCGGAAGCCCCAGTGGTGGGCAAAAGCGTGGAGCCGGGGATTGATCGTCACCTCCCGCGTCGCCGGATCATGATGGGAGATCAGGGCGCGGGCGTTGTCGAGAAGCACTTCCTCCGGCACACCGCCGAAGCGGCGGAAGGCGCCTTCCATGCCCTCGAACCAGTGCTCCTGCCGTTCGCCCGGGAAGGCGCGCACATGCAGGCGCCGGGAGTAGCCGAGGGTGGCCACGAAGAAAAACACCTTCACCTTCGTGTCGCCGATCTCTACCCGACGCTCGCCGAAGTCGATCTGCAACTGCTGGCCGGGACGGGTCTCGAATCGGACCGTGGCCCGCGCTTCCGCCCGCAGCTCCTGCCGCAACGGCGCGACCGCCCGCTCCACGGTCCGCAGGCTGACCGTGATGCCCTTCTCCGCAGCCAGCTCCTGGCGCACGACATCCGCGTTCCCGGCGTGCTGCCGAAAGCGCTCCGCCACCCAATCCTCCAGCCCGTCGAGCGCCTTCGCCCGTCCCACCGGAGACGGCGCGCGCCAGCCTCCCGCAGCCAGCCATCGCTTCACAGTGTTCCGCGAGCAGCCGAGTTCCGTCGCGATGCGCTTCGAACCCCACCCACGCGCCTTCAGTGCCAGCATCGCCGACACCTCTTCGGGCGTCCGCATCTCGATCCTCCACGAAACTCGTTCCCGCGAAGAACCCTGCGATATTGCTTCCGTCATGTGACCTCCTTCCGACAAAGGGGGTCAGTTCCTCATGTCGTCAGGGGGTCAGTTTTCCATGTCGCCTGACAGCGCATGGGCCGGGAATAGATAGTGTTGCGATTCCGCGGCTGCTCGGCGAACTGAATGCCGTTGTCGGTGAGAATGGTGTGGACCTGATAGGGCATTGCTTCAAGCATGTGCTGTAGGAACTCCCAGGCCGTCTTCCTGTCCGCCTTGTCGACGAGCTGGGTCACGGCGAACTTGCTTGTGCGGTCGATGCCAACGAACAGAAACAGTTTGCCCTCAGCAGTCTGCACTTCGGCAATATCGATATGGAAGAAGCCGATGGGGTAGCGTTTGAACTTCTGCCGCTTCGGCTTGTCGCCTCCCACGTCAGGCAGTCGAGAGATACCGTGGCGCTGTAGGCACCGATGCAGCGCCGAGCGTGTCAGGTGCGGGATCGATGGCTGCAGGGCATAGAGGCAGTCGTCCAGCGGTAGCAGCGTGTGCCGCCGGAAAGCGACGACGGTCGCCTCCTCAGCCTCGGTCAGGGTCGTGGAGCGTGGCTCCTTCGGCCCGGTCTTGAGATCCTCAACCGCCTGGCGCTTTCGCCATTTCGCAACCGTCTTCGGGTTAATACCAAGATCCCGGCTCAGCGTCGCGAGCGAAGCTTGCGATCGTTGTATTGCAGCTCTGACGGCGTGCGTGGTCGTGGCGCTTCCATGGCGAACTTGGCCCATAATGCTTCCTTCCATTCCTGAGAAAGGATCGCACCATCAAACCGTGGGATCAAACACCTAGTCTATTTACCAAGTCTCCCCGCGCAACCTAACAGGTGTTAGAAAAGTTGGTCAACAACTGAATTCGCTACCGAAGAAAACCGATCAGACAGCCGCGTATTCTGCGGAGAAGCTTCGAAGACCGTTTTGATCCTGACACCAGACTGTCCCGGAGGTTTCGGTCCCTTCATTGTGCAATTGCAATTCGCAGGGCAAGGTCAGCGGTGCGAGTCCGCGGAAAGAAAACCGGTGGGGCGACGTATTCAACGCATCCGCCGCCAGGTTCAGAAGCAGCGTTGCCTGTAAAGGGCCATGCACAACGAGCCCGGGATAGGCTTCGGATTCGGTCGCGTAGATGTGGTCATAGTGGATGCGATGGGCATTGAACGTCAGCGCCGAATAGCGAAACAGCAGCACGGGATCCGGAGTCAGGCTCGATCTGAGCGTGGCGGGGTCGCCCGCGTCGGGTGCGCTCTTCACCGGGCGGGGCGCGGTGATCTTACGAAAGACAATCGACTGCTGTTCCCGGATACAAAGCCGGTTGCCGCTGAAATACTCGTGTTCGATGGTCACAAAGACCAACGCTCCGCTGCGGCCCTGCTTGGCCGTTATATCCCCGATCGACGAGCGTCGGGTGAAGGTTTCGCCGATCGTCACCGGCGCGATATGTGTAACATCGCCGCCGGCCCACATGCGGGCGGGCAGCGGTACCGGGGGCAGAAATCCACCCCTTGCGGCATGGCCATCTTCTGACAGGGCGGCAGCTGGCACGGTATCAAGGGCAATACACCAATGAATTCCCAGCGGGACATCCCCCGCTCCGCCCCAAAGGTGCGGGCCGAACGTGGCACGGAATTTGTCGATCAATCCCTGCGTCAGAACATCTTCACTGGTTTCGGTGCGTCCCAGCCAGGGCGCCAGCGCGTCTAGGTCGACCTCACTCATGGTCGCGGCCTCAGAAGGATCGCGGCATGCCGAGGATATGCTCGCCGACATAGGACAGGATCAGGTTGGTCGAGATCGGGGCCACCTGATACAGTCGGGCCTCGCGGAACTTGCGCTCGACATCGTATTCCCGCGCGAAACCGAAGCCGCCATGGGTCTGGATACAGGCATTGGCCGCCTCCCAGCTGGCCTCGGAGGCCAAGAGCTTGGCCATGTTCGCCTGCGCCCCGCAATCCAGCCCGGCATCGAAACGTCTGCAGGCCTCAAAGCGCATCAGATTGGCGGCCTCGACGTTCACATAGGCCCTTGCGATAGGGAACTGCACGCCCTGATTCTGGCCGATGGGACGGTCGAAGACCACGCGGTCGCCGGCATAGGCGCGGGCCTTGTCAACGAACCAGTATCCATCACCGATACATTCCGCCGCGATCAGGGTCCGTTCGGCGTTAAGCCCGTCAAGAATATGGTAAAACCCGCGCCCTTCGGTCCCGATCAGGTTTTCAGCGGGGATTTCGAGGTTGTCGAAAAACACTTCATTGGTTTCGTGGCCGGGCATATTGGCGATGGGGCGGACCTCCATCCCGTTGCCGATTGCCTCTTTCAGATTGACCATAAAGATCGACAGGCCCTGCGACTTTTTCTTGACCTCGTTCAGAGACGTGGTGCGTGCCAGCAGGATCATCAAGTCAGAATGCTGGATGCGGCTGATCCAGACCTTCTGGCCGTTGATCTCATACCGGTCACCCTTCTTGACCGCGGTGGTCTTCAGTTTGGTGGTGTCGGTCCCGGTTGTCGGTTCGGTCACGGCCATGGATTGTAGGCGCAACTCGCCGCTGGCAATACTGGGCAGGTATTTCTGCTTTTGCTCATCTGAACCGTGTCGCAGAAGCGTGCCCATGTTATACATCTGCCCATGGCAATGGCCCGCGTTTCCGCCGCAGCGGTTGACCTCTTCCATGATGATCGAAGCCTCGGTCAAGCCCAGGCCCGAGCCGCCGTATTCCTCGGGAATCATGGCCGCAAGCCAGCCCTCGCGGGTCAGCGCATCGACAAACTCCTCGGGGTAGGTTTCGTTTTCGCCGAACTTACGATGATATTCTGGCGGAAACTGCGCACAAAGTGCGCGCAAGGCGTCGCGCAAATCGGTGTAAGTGTCTGGGGCTGACGTTTGCATTGGTTACTTCGGTCCCGGTCCTGATGTTTCAAGAATTTCCTGCTCGGCGCGCTGCCACAGCTCATAGGAAATCGGGTTTTCGCTCTCTTCAAGGATATGACCGACCAGCCCGATCGCGCGCGCCATGACGCCAAAGCCGCGCACGATCTTCCAGGGGAAGCCGAATTCGCAGCAGATCGCGCCGATCGCACCAGTGGCGTTGATCGGCAGCATCTTGCCTGACTTATCTTCGGCCACGGCCTGAATTTTCTGGATCAGCGCAACATATTCGCCGGACATGCCGTTCTCGGCCGCAATCTGGAAAAGCCGCGGCGCGCGGGGATCGACCGGCTTGTGCACCGGATGGCCCAGCCCCGGCACGATCGCCTTGCGGGCGCGGAATTTTTCGACCGTTTCAGCGGCGATAGCATCCAGATCTGCGCCGGTGCCCAGCTTGTCCTGCGGCAGCGCCTCGTACAGCATCTTTGAGGCGCCTTCCATCGAGCCGACGAACACCGTGCCCAACCCACAGAGCCCCGCCGCGACTGCGGCCTGAAGCGATTCCGGCGCGCCCATATAGGTCATGCGCGCGGCCAGGGCGGACGGCGTGATACCATGTTCCACGAGCGTGATGACGATGGCGTTGAACACGCGGCTCTCCTCGGGCGTGGCTTTGCGGCCCGTCAACTGCAGAAACGCCAGATCGCCGAGGTTCATGTGCCCCAGTATCTCGTTCGGCAGGTCGAGGCCACGCACGCTGATCTTGTCAGAGGTGCTCCAGGCAATATTGGAGCTTATTTTTTCTTTGCGTTTTCCCATTAGACCGGATCCCACGAAAAGACATCCGCCGAAACTTCGAGCGGTGTGAATTGCGATTTGAGCGCAGGAATGGCGCGCTCGGCGATTTCGTCGGCGGTCCAGCCATCACCGGAATGAACCGACCGCACCGGGCGGGGCTGGTTGAACAGGAAGATTTCGTTCTTGCGAACCGCAAAGATCTGTCCGGACACGTCGGCCGCGCGGTCGCTCATCAGGAAACAGGCCATTGGAGCGACTTTGGCCGGTGTCATTTCCTTGATCTTTTCGACCCGTGCCACCTGTTCCGGGGTGTCTGTCTTGATAGACGAGATCATCCGGCTCCAGGCGAAGGGCGCGATGCAGTTTGACCGCACATTCCAGCGTTTCAGGTCGAGCGCGACCGATTTCGAGAAGGCCGCGATGCCCAGCTTTGCCGCCGAATAATTCGCCTGCGCCAGATTGCCAATCAGCCCCGAGGTCGAGGTCATGTGCACCAGAGCACCGCCCTCTTGTTCGCGGAAATAATCGGCCGCCGCGCGGCTGGTGTTGAACGCACCGTAGAGATGGACCTTCACAACCGCGTCGAAATCCTCGTAGGTCATTTTGTGGAAGAACCCGTCGCGCAGAATGCCGGCGTTGTTCACCACCGCGTCGATGCGACCGAATTCCTTGACCCCGGCTTCGATCATCGCGCGCGCGGCATCGGGATCGATGACAGAGCCGCCATCGGCAATGGCATCGCCCCCAGCGGCCCTGATCTCTTCGACGACTTTCTGCGCCGCAGTTTCTGTCTGACCGGTGCCTTTCAGGGACGCGCCCAGATCGTTGACCACAACGGCAGCGCCTTCTGCGGCTGCCATCAAGGCGATGTCGCGCCCGATCCCACCGCCGGCCCCGGTGACCAGAACGACCTTTCCGTCAAGTGCTTTTGTCATCTTCTTGCTCCCTCAGCTTGCCTTGCGGTATTTGTCCAACCCGCCGGTGTGCATGACCCGGCCCATGAGCGGCACACCGATGATCTCTTCTGCCTTGACCGCCGCTGCGATCAGCTTGTCCAGATCAATGCCGGTTTCGATGCCGAGCTCGTGACAAAGGAACACTGCATCCTCGGTGCAGACATTTCCTGCAGCGCGCGCGTGGCCGTGGCCCGCAAAAGGACAGCCGCCAAGACCGGCGACGGAGCTTTCGAACATGTCCACGCCCATCGACAGGGCCGCATAAACGTTGGCGATCCCCAGCCCACGCGTATCATGGATGTGCATACCGATGCGCGCCTCGGGCGCCATTTCGCGCAGCGCGCCGATCATCCGTTTGACCGCCTCGGGGTTTCCCCAACCCATGGTGTCGGCGATCACAAGGATCGGCACGGGGATGTCCTCTTCCTCGCACAGTTGGAGGATAAAGCGGAAATCGTCCAAGATGCGCTCTTGCGGGATGGGGCCTTCGAAGTTGCAGCCGAAGGCGGTCATCACATAGGCCGCGTCGACGGTATATCCCTCTTCCTTGTAAAGACGGACCCAGTCGCGTTGTTTCTCCCGCATCTCCGCCGAGGAACAATTGTTGTTCGACTTTGCGAATGCTTCGGAGGGATAGAACAGCAGACGCGGGTCGATATCGACCTCATGCGCGGTCAGGGCCTTGCGAAACCCTTTGTCGTTCAGCCACAGCGATGTGTAATTCACGCCCGGCTTGCGCTTGATACGCTGGAACAACTCGCCGGTGTCGGCCATTTGCGGTACGTATTTCGGGCTGACGAAACTTCCGACCTGAATGCGCTTCAGACCGGTTTCGCTAAGCATGTCGATCAGTTCGATCCGCTCTTCGACCGGATAAATCTTCTTTTCGATCTGAAAACCCTCGCGCGGGCCTTCTTCACGAAATTCTACGAATTTGGGAAAGTCGTTCATTTCATCACTCCTCGGATGGCAGAATCTCGGCGATGACCTGGCCGCGGTCGACCATGTCTCCATTCGAGACGGATATGTGGCTGGCGATCCCGGCCGCGGCCGCCCGGATCGAGATTTCGAGTTTCATGGACTCCATGACCGCAACCACGTCGCCTTCGGCCACGCTCTGACCATCGGAGACCTTGATTTCGACAATCATGCCGGTCAGCGGAGAGGTCACGGCGCGATCCGCCGCGGCATCGCCGCCGGCAAAGGCAAGGGGCGCGGCGGGGCGGAAGACCAGGCGGCCTTCGGGCGTGTCCAGTTCGATCACGCCGGCGTGCAGACGTGCCTCGATCAGGTGGACAGTGTCGCCCTCGTTCAGGCGCCAACGGCCCGGCGTGATTTCGCGTGCCGACAGTGTCAGCGCCTCGCCGTTTTCCGAATAGACGGTGTATCTGGCACCCGGTTTGACAGGACTGACGCGCAATTCCTCGGATACCTCGTCAGAATCGGTAAGCGTCACGCGCTGCCCCGCTTCCATCGCATCGCCGCCCAGTCCAAGCCGCCAGCCGGTAAAGGCATCACGGTTGGTCCAGGGATTGGCGTTTGTGTCGCTGCGCGACTGGGTCACGAAGAGAATGGCAGCGGTTGCTTTCCACAGATCGGGGCGGGTCAGGGCGGTTGCCTGTGTCAGCTCATCCAGCCTGCCGTCGATCCAGCGGGTATGCACCTGCATCCGTTCGAATTCATGGTTTCGCGCCAGCGCCGTCAAAAAGGCGCGATTGGTTTCGACACCTTCGACCGCGACATGATCAAGCGCCGTGGCCAGACGTGCCAATGCGGTTTCCCGGTCGGGCGCGTGCACGATCAGCTTGGCGATCATCGGGTCGTAGTAGGGCGTGACGGCATCGCCTTCCTCGGCGCCGCTGTCGATACGCAGGCCCGATGGCAGGCTGAGCGTGGTGAGCGTACCCGTCGACGGGGCGAATTGCATCGCCGGATCTTCGGCGTAAAGCCGCGCCTCGACCGCGTGGCCGTTGATCGTCAGATCGTCCTGCACCAGGCCAAGGCCCGCGCCTTCGGCAATGCGCAGGTGAAGCGCCACAAGGTCCAACCCGGTGATCGCCTCGGTGACGGGATGTTCCACCTGAATGCGCGGGTTCACCTCAAGAAAGAAATATTCGTCCCCCGCGACCAGAAATTCGACCGTGCCCAGCCCGCGATAGTCCAGCGTTTCACCGAGGCGCACCGCGTCGCGCGCGATGTCGTCCAGAAGCGTGCGCGGCAATCCCCAGGCCGGGGCTTCCTCGATGACCTTCTGGTGACGGCGCTGAAGCGTGCAATCGCGTTCGAACAGGTGCACCACATGGCCCTTGCCGTCACCTGCGATCTGCACTTCGACATGGCGCGCCTCGGGCAGGAAACGCTCCAACAGCAGCCCTTCGGAACCGAAGGTGGATTTTGCTTCGCGCAGCGCGCCTTCGATGTCCTCGACCAGCGTGGTTTCGTCGGTGACGAGCCGTTGCCCTCGCCCACCACCGCCGCCGACAGCCTTGAGCAGCACCGGCAGGCCCATTTGGCGCACCTCCTCGGCAATCTGCTCGGGATCGGACCGCGCACCTTCGGCGCCCGAAATCACCGGGACGCTGGCCGCCACGGCGGCCTCTTTGGCGCTGGCCTTGTCGCCGAAACGTTCCAGCGTTTTCGGCGTCGGCCCCATGAAGATCATGCCGGCGGCTTCGACCGCGCGGGCAAAATCGGGGTTTTCGGCCAGAAAGCCGTAACCGGGATGAATCGCATCCGCGCCCACCGATTGCGCGGCGGCAATCACCGCGTCGATTTTCAGATAGCTCTCGGACGCTGGTCCGGCACCGATGCAGACCGATTGCCCGATCTCGCGGACGTGCAGGGCATTGGCGTCGGCCTCGGAATGCACGCCAACAGGGGTAATGCCGCTGGCCCGCGCGGTACGCGCGATCCGGCAGGCAATTTCGCCGCGATTGGCGATGAGAAGCGTTTTGATTTTCATGATTCGCTCCTCACATCCTGAACACGCCGAAGTTGGTCTCGGCCTTGGGTCTGCGCGATGTCACATCCAGCATCAGCGCCATGACGTCACGGGTCTCACAGGGCTCGATCACGCTGTCGATCCAAAGGTTGGAAGCAAAATTATAGGCTCCCTGAAAATCTTCGTATTCCTTGCGGATCGGTGCCTTGAAGGCCTCCTCCTCCTCGGGGGTCCAGCTTCTGCCTTCGCGTTCGTTGATCTGCGCGCGGACCTGAGCCAGCACGCTGGCGGCCTGTTCCGGCCCCATGATCGCGGACCGTCCTGTTGGCCAGGCGAACATTGCGTCCGGCTGGAACGGGCGGCCCAGCATTGCCAGGTATCCCGCCCCGTAAGAGCCGCCGGTGATGATGGTGAACTTTGGCACCCGGGCCGAAGACATGGCCGTGATCATCTTGGCGCCCGCCTTGGCAATGCCCATTTGCTCGACCTCGCGGCCGACCATGAAGCCGTTCACATCCGCGAGGAACAGCAGCGGGATATCGCGCTGGACGCAGAGATTGATGAAATGCGTAGCCTTCAGCGCGGCTTCGACGAACAGTACGCCGGTATTGGCCAGGATGCCGACCTCGTGGCCATGGATTCGGCCCCAGCCGGTCATGATGGTGTCGCCGTAAAGCGGCTTGAACTCGTGAAAATCGCTGTCATCCATCAGCCGTGCGACGATCTCGCGGTTGTCGGTCGGGACCTTGGGGTCGCGGCTGACGATGCCGTAGATTTCCTCGACCGGATAGGCAGGCGCGCGCGGCGTCTTGGGCGTCTTGCGGGGCAGGGGCTTTTCGCCCAGATGGCTGACGATCTCGCGCGTGATGGCCAACGCGTGGGCGTCGTCCTCGGCCAAGTGGTCGGTCACGCCGGAGACGGACGAATGCATCTTGCCGCCGCCCAGCGTTTCGGCATCCACCTTCTCGCCGGTGGCAGCAAAGGTCAGTTCCGGCCCGCCCAGATACATGAAGCCCTGGCCACGCACGATCACCACCTCATCGCAGAGCGCGGGAATATAGGCACCACCCGCAGTGCAAGGCCCCATGACGACAGCGATCTGCGGCACCCCGTCACCGGACATGCCGATCTGCTGGTGAAAGATCGATCCGAACTGCCCCTCATCGGGGAAAATGTTTTCCTGATCCGGCAGGAAAGCACCGCCGGAATCGACCAGCGTGATTACTGGAAGACGGTTTTTCCAGGCGATTTTCTGGGCACGTACGTGCTTGCGGGATGTCATGCCAAAATAGGTGCCGCCCTTCACGGTTGCATCATTGGCGATGATCATGCACTGGCGGCCCTCGATCACGCCGATACCGGTGATGATACCTGCTCCCGGCGGCACGCCGTCGTATTTGTTCAGCCCGGCGAGTTCCCCGATTTCCAGAAAGGGCGAGCCCGGGTCGATCAGCCGCTCGATCCGTTCCCGCGGCAGGATCTTGCCCTTCTTCACGTGTCGGTCCCGTGCCTTTTCGGGACCGCCAATGCGTTGCAGAAGCCGAAGGGTATGCAGCTCATCGACCTTTTCGCGATACTGCGCGTCGTTTTCCCGGAAGTCGTCGGACCCGGTGTCGAGTAGGGATTTAATTCTTGTCATGGCAGGTCGGTGAATTCTCTCAGAACAAAGGCAACCTTGGCGGCGCCGGGTTTTTCAAAAGTGTCAGCCGCCACCAGGTGAACGTCGGCCTTGAACACGAGAGAGTCGCGCAAGCGCTGTTCGATCTTTTGCTTGAGGGCGGCGTCATCGGCCGGATCGCGACCCGGACCGCGTTCGACGATCACCTTCAGCGCGCCCTGCGTGGTATGACCTTCGAAATCGGCCACGATACGCATGACGCCGTTGGTGTCCGGCACCATCTCGGCGACCACGCTGTTGATGGCTGAGGGGAACACATTGGCTCCGCGCACGATCAGCATGTCGTCGGTTCGGCCGGTACAACGGATTTTGGGACCGGTGCGCCCGCAGGAGCATTCGGTGTCGAGGATCTCGATATAGTCCCCTGACCGGAACCGCACCAGCGGACTCGCTTGTCGGCCGATCGCGGTATAGATCATCTCGCCCTGTGCACCCTTCTCCCACGGAATGATCTTGCCGCTTTCGGGGTCGAGCAATTCGGTGATGATGTAGTCCATGTTGACCATATGCATTCCCGACTGGGTGTCGCATTCGGCCCAATAGGTCACACCCAGATCGGTGCCGCCCAGCATTTCGGTGCATTTCGCACCCCAGGCCGCTTCGATCTTGGCGCGAATTGCCGGGATGCCACCGCCGGGTTCTCCGCCGACAACCACCTGTTCCACCCCCAGTTCACTGGCTTTGCAGCCCAGCACCTCTGGTGCTTTTTCAGCCAGGTGCAGAACGAAATTCGGTGCGCCGACGATGCAGCGCGGACGCGTGTCGGCGCAAGCGCGCAGCAGCCGTTCCGCACCGCCATCCGCGCCCACCGGCACATCGATTGTGCCCATGTACTGCAATCCCTGCATCACGGGGATGCCGCCGACAAAGCCCTTGGCCAGCGAAAACGCGTGCAACACCATGTCGCCGGGGCGCACGCCATTGGCGAAAAAGCAGCGCGCCGTCATCTCGTGCCACATCTCGGCGTCGGATTCGGTAAGGGCAACATAGGACGGGCTGCCGGTGGTGCCCGACGAAGCCTGCATCTGGATAATGTCCGCCATCGGCGCGGCGCGGTGCTTGCCGAAGGGCGGTTCGGCAGCCAGGCTTTCGCGGATCTCGGTCTTGTAGGTATAGGGCAGCTTTTGCAGGTCTTCGATGGTGCGAATATCGTCGAACTCCACACCGGCCTCGGCGAACTTCTCCTGATAGAAGGTCGAGTTCGTCTTGAGATAGGCCATCTGCGCGCGCAACCGCTCTTCCTGGATGCGGCGCACGTCGTCGAGAGGCATGCCCTCGATCTCGTGCCAGAACCGGCTGTTCGCCTTGTCGGCGGCGTCTGCCCGCCGGAAACGCATTCCGTATTGCATGTCGTCCTCCCTGACTGTTCGCCCAATCAATAAGACCGCGGCAGGCCCATGACCTTTTCGCCGATGAAGCTGAGGCACAGCTCGCGGTTCACGGGCGCCGTGCGCAAGAGCCGCACCAGCGGATACATCTCGTAGAGTCCCGTATCCTCGGTGAAGCCCGATCCGCCATGCGCCTGAAGCGCGGCGTCAACCGCCTCGATCCCGGCTTCGGCGGCTGCATATTTCGCCATGTTCGACGACGCGCCAGCTGGCAGCTTGTTGTCGAACTCCCATGCCGCACGGCGGGTCATCAGGCTGGCCATTTCGATCGCGGTATGGGCCTTGGCCATCGGGTGCTGCACGCCCTGATGCGCGCCGATGGGCTGACCGAAAACGTTGCGCTCAGACGCGTAGTCCACAGCTTTGTTCAGGGCGAACCGGCCAATGCCGCAACACAGGGCGGCCAGGATGATGCGCTCGGGGTTGAGGCTGTCGAACAGAATCGAAAACCCTTCATCCACCTCGCCGACCACATCCTCGGGCCCCAGATCCACATCGTCGAAAAACAGCGTCCACTGTTCTTCGGGCAGGGGGATCGAGATCTTGACCCGCTGCTTTTCGACGCCTTTTTTCTTCAGATCTACGGCGAACAGGGTAAAGCCGTCGGTCTTGCGGTCGACTTCGGTGTGCGGCTTGGTCCGCGCCACAACCAAGCAGTAATCCGACACCTCGGCCCCGGTGATAAAGGTCTTTTCTCCGGACAGGCTGAACCGGTTGCCCCGGCGCTTGGCCAGCGTGGTGGCCTTCATCGTGTTGGATCCGGCCCCCGGTTCGGTGATCGCGAAACAGAACTGGATATCACCGCGGCAGGCAGCCGGAAGCAGCTCCTTCTTGTGGAACTCGGTGCCGTGGCTGGCGATATGGGCCAGCGACATGGTCGGCCCGACCACCATTATCAGAAGCGGTATGCCGTGATTGGCGGTGCCCTCCATGAACAGGGCCATTTCGGTCATGCCAAGGCCGGCGCCGCCGTATTCCTCGGGCACCATGATGCCCAGAAAGCCGTCATTGGCAATCTGCTTGAACATCTCCTGCGGGAACTCATGCCTGCGCGCGTGGTCCAGCCAATAAGCATTGTCGTATTTCTGCGCCAACTGACCGCCGTATTCGTAAATCTGACGCTGTTCGTCGTTCAAAGTGAATTCCATGTTTCGTCCTCAAGCCTCGAATTCAGGGGGGCGCCGGTTCTCGAATGCGTCGAGCCCTTCGGCGACGTCATCACCGGGCAACGCGCGCACGGCGGCGTCACGTTCCAGCCGCATTTGCTGGTCGATGCCCAGGTCCGCGCCCTCCCGCGCCAGTCGCTTCATCTCGGCGATGCCGGGGCGGGAGCGTGTGGCGATGGTCTGGCAATACTCCAGCGCGGCCTTGTGCAGATCCGCGTCCGGCACGATGTAATTGACCAGCCCGGCCTCTTTCGCCGCATCCGACTTGAGCCAGCGGGCCGAGAACATCAGGTCCAGCGCCCGGCGCAGGCCCATGAGTCGCGTCAGCCGCTGCGAGCCGCCCCAGCCCGGGATCAGCCCGAACTGCGCATGCTGATCGCCAAATTGAGCGGTTTCGGCGGCGAAACACACATCGCAAGCCAACATCAGTTCGATCCCGCCGGCCAGACACAACCCCTGCACTGCGACCACGACAGGGAGGGAGGAGGTTTCGAGCGCGCGCAGGTTATCCATGCCGAAGGCAATGAAATGGTCCAGCGCGGCGGGATCGTTCAGTTTGCCCTTCACCTCAGTCAGGTCGGCTCCGGTGCAAAAATGTTTGCCCTGCGCCCGGATCAGGATCGACCGGACGTTCCGGTCGGCCTCGAACCTGGCGCGTGCTTCCGAGATGCATTCATGCACCTCAAGCGACAGACAATTGAATTTCTCGGGGCGCGCCAGCTCGATGATGCCGACGCTGCCTTCGATGCTTGTGATGACGGGCGCGCTCATTTCGCGGCCCCCTTCGCCTTTGAGTCGTATTGAAGCGCCACGCGGCCAACCTTTTCACGGGCGATCACCAGCTTCTGGATCTGCGCCGTGCCGTCGCCGATCTGCAGGCCAAGAACGTCGTTGTAGCGCTGATGGTGGGGCAGGTCGGTGGTATACCCGTAATGGCCGTGCAGGATCAGGCACTGATGAATGATCTCGCAGGCGGTCTTGGGCAGGTACCATTTGCACATGGCCGCTTCGGAGGTATGCGGCAGGCCACGGTCGCGCAGGTCCAGCGTGTAATAGCAAAGCTGGCGCATCATGGTCAGTTGGGTTTCGGCCTCGGCCAGAGGGAAGCTGACGCCCTGGTATTGCACGATGGGCGCGCCAAAGGCTTCGCGTTCCTGAACGTAGGCCCAGGTTTCGTCCACCGACGCTTGCGCGGCACCCAGGCACTCCAGCCCGATCAGTGCACGCGAATAGTCGAACCCGGCCATGATGGTGCCGAAGGCCCGGTCCTGTTCGGCCATCATATTTTCGGCCGGCACGAAGACATCGTCGAAGAACACCGATCCGCGCCCGATGGGCTTGGTGCCGATGTCGTCGAAATGGGTGCGCTTGATGCCTTCCTGGTTTAGATCAACAAAAAAGGCGCTGACCCCGCGCGAGCCGCCGCTAGGGTCGCCCGTGCGGGCAAAAACCACCGCCGCATCGGCTTGGCTGGCGAAACTCATGGAGGTCTTTTCCCCGTTCAGCCGCCAGCCGTTGCCGGATTTCTCGGCCTTGAGGATCAGGTTCGCCGCGTCCGATCCGCCGCGCGGCTCTGTCAGACCCAGACCAATAACGGCCTCACCCGAAACAACCTTAGGCACCCATTCCGACGCAATGTCCTTTGAGGCATGTTTGGCCACCATGCCCCCCATGAGCGACCCGAGAAGCTGCACGTAACTTGCGTTGAAATCAGCATAGGCGATCTCTTCGACGATCAGCCCCGACGTGACCGAGCTTTCGCCCAGTCCGCCGAATTCTTCGGGCAGATCGGCCCCGATCAGACCGAGCGCGCCCATCTCCTTGATCAGCGCACGGTCGAAGGTATGGCCACTTGCGCGCTCCTGATATGTGGGCGCAAGTTTTTCAGTTGCGAAGCGCTTCGCGGTTTCGCGAAACGCCTTCTGATCTTCTGTTGGCTGGAATTGCATCGGTGCTCCTCCCCGTGACCGAAAATTATCTTTCCAAAAATCTAACAAATGTTAGATTACAGATCAAGCACAGTTTTGAGGAGGATGCCCACAATGGAAACTAAGCCAACGGAGAGCTTCGGGACCATGCTCTCGCCCATCCGCGCAGGCCAGCACACATTGCGAAACCGTGTCATCATGGGGTCGATGCACACGCGGTTGGAAACCGAGCCTGACGGCATAGCCAAACAGATCGCCTTTTATTCTGAGCGGGCACGAGGGGAGGCGGCGATTCTGGTCACCGGCGGGTTTTCCCCCAATGCCGAGGGCATATTCGATCCCGAAGGTCCGCGAATCGACGACCCGGAAGAGGCGCGCAGCCTGCGCCCGATCTGCGAGGCGGTGCATGCCGAAGGCAGTCTGATCTGCGCGCAACTCCTCCACGCCGGGCGGTATGCAAAGATCGAAGGATGTGTTGCCCCGTCGCCGATCCGGGCCCCGATCAACCGTTTCATCCCGCGTGAAATGACCGAAGCCGACATTCTCCGTACCATTGAGGATTTTGCCAACGCCGCCGCCAATGCGCAGGCCGCAGGATTCGACGGCGTCGAGATCATGGGGTCCGAGGGATACTTGATTAACGAATTCACCGTTACCCACACCAACAAGCGCGAAGACGACTGGGGCGGAAGCGCCGAGAAGCGCCATCGATTCCCGGTCGAGATCGTGCGCGCAGTACGTGAACGCTGTGGGCCCGACTTTCTGGTCATCTACCGGATTTCGGCGGCCGATCTGGTCGAGGGCGGCGCGCCCGCCGATGAAATCGCGGCACTGGCCCGCAAAATCGAGGCAGCAGGCGCGGATATTCTGAACACCGGCATCGGCTGGCACGAGGCGCGCGTCCCGACGATTGCCTATCCGGTGCCGCGCGGTGCTTGGCGCAAGGCGGCAGCCAACGTGAAGGCTGCAGTTTCAATTCCGGTGGTCGCCTCGAACCGAATCAACACACCCGAGCTTGCCGAAGACATCCTTGCCTCTGGCGATGCAGACATGATCTCGATGGCGCGCCCGTTTCTGGCCGATCCGCATTTCGTGAAAAAGGCGCGCGAGGGCCGCGCGGACGAGATCAATACCTGCATTGCCTGCAACCAGGCCTGTCTGGATTTCATCTTTTCGGATCGGCCGGTCGGGTGTCTGGTCAATCCGCGCGCCGGCCGCGAGACCGAGTTCCGCGACACACCAACTGACACGCCTAAGAAAGTGGCTGTCGTCGGCGGCGGTGCCGCGGGCATGGCCACGGCGGCCGAGGCGGCGCGGCTGGGTCACGACGTCACCCTGTTCGAAGCCCAGGACAAGCTGGGCGGTCAACTGAACCTGGCGCGCGCCGCACCGGGCAAGGACGAATTCGACGAAACCCTGCGGTATTATACCGCTCAGATGCACAAGCACGGGGTCAATCAGCGCCTGGGCCAGCGTGCCGGTGCGAGCGATCTTGACGGCTTCGACCATGTGGTTATCGCCACGGGTGTCACGCCACGCATTCCCGACCTGCCGGGTATCGACCATCCCAGTGTCGCGACCTATGCCGAAATTCTGTCCGGTGACCGCGAGGCGGGCGACCGTGTCGTGGTGATGGGGGCCGGTGGCATTGGCCATGATGTGGCCGAGTTCCTGGTGACCGAACCCGCCGAGGCCGCCAACACAGACGCCTTTTGCGAAACATGGGGCGTGGATCCCACGTTTGCCACCTCAGGCGCCTTGGCTGGCGATCCATTGGCACCAAAACCGTCGCGCCGCAAAGTCGTCATGCTGCAGCGCAAGACAGCAAAACCGGGCGCAGGGCTCGGCGTCTCGACAGGGTGGATCCTGCGCAACGCGCTGCGCAAACATGCAGTCGAGGCTATGAGCGGCGTGATCTATGAACGCATCGACGATGCGGGACTGCATATCCTCACGGATGGAAAGCCAAAGGTCATCGCGGCCGATACGATTGTGTTGTGCACCGGCCAGGAGCCGGAACGGGCTCTGGCCGAAGAGGTGGCCGCGCACGGTGTCACCGTTACGATGATCGGAGGGGCAAAGGAGGCCGCCGAACTTGATGCTCTGCGCGCCATTGATGAAGGGGTGCGTCTGGCGCAAAGTCTCTGAACCGAAACCCTGGCAAGGGAGGATGCCATGCTGCCCGAAGTCATCCGTGCGGGGCGCGCTGATCTATATTCGATCTTTCGAACCCGCGCACAGGACTGCGCGGAGGCTCTGGCCATCGAGGACGGCAGCAAGAAACTGACCTACGGCGAATTGCTGGGGCGCGTCGATCGTCTGGCTGCCGTCTTTCTGGCAAGAGGCGTGGCACCCGGCGACAGAATCGCGATCCTGTCGCACAACCGGTCTGAATACCTGGAGGTCGAACTGGCTGCGGCGGGAATCGGCGCGATCGTCGCTTGCCTGAACTGGCGGCTTGCCCGCGATGAACTGCAACATTGCATCAATCTGGTCGAACCGGTTCTGGCGACCGTCGAGCCTGACCTTTCAGAAGCGTATCGGGCCGCCGCCACGACACCCTGTCTGGCCATCGGGCCAGACCTGGAAATGGCCATTGCAGGGGCCGAACCGGACCCGCGCACCGGAACCATGGTAGGCGATCCAGAGGCCGGTCTGACGATCCTTTACACCTCGGGGACCACGGGCTTGCCCAAGGGGGCGCTCATCAGCCACCGCGCACATATCGCCCGATCCATGGCTTTTGCGGCACAACTGGCGCTGGATCCCAGCGATGGGTTCATCGCCTGGGCACCGATGTTCCACATGGCGTCCACCGATCATGCGCTGGCGACGATCCTGCGGGGCGGGACCGTGGTAATGGTGGATGGTTTGCAGCCTGCGGTCATCAACGAGGCGCTGTCGCGCCACAGGATCGGCTGGTTCGTGATGATGCCGGGGTCGCTGGACGCCTTTATCGCAGAACGACGCGCCAACCCTTTGCCGGTAAAGGGGATCAAGGTTTGCGGCGCCATGGCCGATCTGGTGCCGCCGCATCAGATCGCGGAACTGACAGCCTTTCTGGACACGCCCTATCTGAATTCTTTCGGCGCAACTGAAACCGGCCTGCCGCCGGGGACCGCCGATCTGATTGCGCCGGGTGTTACCCCGGACCGGCTTTCCAAGCGCATCAGCGCATTTTGCGAGGTTCGGCTGGTCGATCCCGACGACCACGAAGTGCCGGATGGGACGCCGGGGGAAATGGGGCGAAAGTCCGGTGGCCTTTGTCGCCTGCAGCAAGGACGGGCCGGATGCCGAAGCGCTGATGAATTTGTGCCGGGAGAAGCTGGCAGGCTACAAACGGCCGCGCGAGTTTCATTTTATCGCGTTCGAGGATTTTCCCAGATCGACCAGCGGAAAGGTCCAGCGGCATGTCCTAGAAGCCCGGCTCGCGGATTGATTTGCGCCCCAGCCCGGTCGTCAGCCCATCACGCCCGTTCGTCCCACAAGCGCCACAAGCGTTCCGGTCATTGTTGCGACCAGCTTCTCATCCTCGCCCTTCACGGCATAGGCACGCGCTTCGCAGATGGTCAGGGTCCTTCCCGGCTTCACCACGTCAGCGACGAAGCGAAACCGTTCGCCGTCGGCCGGGTTGAGCAGATTGATCTTGAATTCGGCTGTCAAAACGGCCGCTTCCGCGGGCATCAGCGAAAAGGCCGCGTATCCACAGGCGCTGTCGAGCGCGGTCGAAACGATTCCGGCATGTAAAAAACCATGCTGCTGGGTCAGCGTATCCTGATGTGCCATTTCCAGAACAATGCGGCCGGGCGACAACTCGGCAATGCTGATCCCCAAAGTATGCATCACGTGCTGGCGGTTGAAACTGTCATGCACGCGCGCATCGAAATCAGGGTTCTTCGGTTCGAAATTCGGCAAGGTCTGGTCCCGTTTCTTTCGCCATCCCAATCTGGGCGGTTGGTCGCAATTCATGGCGTCCCGCGCCGGAGGAGCCGGCAAAGGCCTCCGGTCACTGGACGAAGGCATCCCGATGCTCGGTGACGAATTCGCGAAAGCGGCGGGCGGGGCATCCGAGCACGTCGCTGACCGTGGCCTCTATGCCCGCGAGATGGCCCTTGGGGGCAATCGAGGCCAGTTCCACCATCGCCGCGGCGACTTCGCCTTGCATCCCCCCGGCGATCATCGTTGCCTTGGAGTCTTCGGCCGAGAGCGGAGCGCAGATGACGGATCGTCCGGTCACATCCGAAAGGATTTCCGCGATATCCACGCCGGTCAAGGCCTCGGGGCCGGTCAGGCCATAGGTCTTGCCCTCGTGGCCCGCCCCGGTCAGCGCCTCGGCGGCGACAGCGGCGATGTCACGGGCGTCGATCCAGGCCACGGGCCCGCCCAGATCGTCATGATAGACGCCGGTCTTCGCGACGCTTCCCGCCTGCCAAAGCAGGTTCTGCATAAAATAGGTCGGCTGCACGAAGGTCCAGTTCAAGCCGCTTTCCTTCAGCAGTTCCTGCGTCTCGGAATGCCACTTTCCAAAGGTCACCCTGGCCTTGGGCGACGCACCCAGCCCGGTGGCCAGAACGACATGGCGCACGCCTACGGCCTTGGCCGCCTCGATCGTATTGGCTTTCCAGCGGCGCATGTCCCGGTGTGCGGGTGTTACCAAGTATATCTTTTCGGCCCCGGCACAGGCCCGTTCTAGCGCAGCCGGGTCGGTCAAATTCGCGGTGACGGCATCGCATCCCCTGGCCCTGAGGGCCGCAACCTTGGCCGGATCGCTGGTGACGGCGCGCACCTCGGCGCCTTTCGCCAGAAGCGTGTCGACAAGAGGGGCGCCGGTGTTGCCGGTCGCTCCGAAAACGGTGATCATGTCTTATCCTTTCGCAGGTCTGCAATGGGCTGGATCGTTTCCGGGTTGCTGATCGACAACAGATCGCCCGGATTCTCGCCAAGGAAGGCCGCGCGCACGATCCGGCGCATCGTCTTCATGGTGCGGGTCTTGGGCAATGCCTCGACGAAATGGATCTCGCGCGGGCGGAAGGGTTTCGACACGATCTCACCCACCCGGTCCTTGAGTCGTTCGACCAGCAGGGCATCGGGTGACACACCCGGCGCCGCGACGCAGATGCAGACCACGGCTACCCCCTTGATATCGTCGGGTGCGGCGATGGCGGCGGCGTCCACCACCTCGCCGGTCACGGTCAGCGCCGCCTCGATCTCGGGCGGGCCGATGCGTTTACCGGCGATGTTCAGCGTGTCGTCCGAGCGGCCGAGGATATACCAGGTGCCGTCAGGATCGCGGCGCACCCAGTCGCCGTGCCGCCAGATGCCGGGATAGGTGGACCAGTAGGTTTTGAGATACCGCTCGCGGTCGCCCCAGATCGCCGAGGTCAGACCCATGGGCGGTTGAGTCACGACCAGTTCGCCCACCTCGCCCGGCGCGGCCTCATGGCCATCCTCGCGCAGTACGCGCGCGCCCACACCCAGGGCCTGGGCCGAAAAGCCGCCGGGCTTGATTTCGTGCAGCACAGTTGAGGTCAGAATCGCGCCGAACAGTTCGGTTCCGCCGGAAATGTTCAGCGGCACAGCGCGGCGTCGGCAGATATGGTCGAGTTGCCAGAGCCAGGCGTCTTCCGTCCAGGGCTCACCGGTCGAGGCGACGATGCGCAGGGGTGCCAAGTCACAGGCCGAAAGTGGCTCGGGGCTTTGCGTCATGAATTGCCGCACCAGCGTAGGGGCAACGCCGATGTGGCTCACCTGCATCTCGGACGCAATGCGCAAAAGCCTGAAGGGATCGCCGGGCATAGAGGGCGCGCCCTCGGCCAGCACCAGCGTGGCGCCGGACAGCAGCACCGACAGCAGGGTGAGCGGCCCCATCACCCAGCCCATGTCGGTCATCCACAGGTGGCGGTCATCGCGTTTCATGTCGAGGCACAGCAGGATATCCGCCGTTGCCTTGGCCTGCACCCCGAGATGGGTATGCACAACGCCCTTGGGCCGGCCTGTCGTGCCCGAGGTATAGGCGATGAGAAAGGGGTCTTCGGTCTTGACGGCAACCGCTGCGAAATCCGGTTCGGCGGCACCCACGGTTTCGGTCCAGTCGAGATCGCGGGCCGGATCGGCCACCGCGCCGCCGAACCGCCGCAGGCTGAACACGGTATGCACGGAAGGCACCTCGGTCAGGGCTTCGGCCAGCATCGCCTCCATCCAGACCGGCTTGCCCCGTCTGGGTGTGGCATCCGCCGTCAGCACCGCCACCGCACCCGCATCCTTCAGGCGCGAGATGATGGCATGCGGCGCAAAGCCGGAAAACAGTGGCACCGCGACCGCGCCCAGCCGGGCAATACCCAGCAGAGCGGCCTCGATTTCGGGGATCATCGGCATGTAGATACCCACCGCCTGACCCGGTCGCACCCCGCGGGCGTCAAGGGCCGAGGCGACGCGGGCGGCTTCGGCGGCAAGTTCGGAATAGGTCCAGCGGCGGCGGCGTCCGTCTTCGCCAACCCAGTCGATGGCAATTTTCTCGCCAAGACCCTGGGCAATTCGGGCGTCGAGACAGGTTTCCGTAAGATTCAGAGTGGCTCCGACGGCCCATCTGATCGATTCAGGCCCGTCAGAAATATCACGCAGCACCGTGTGCGGCTTGCTGAACCGTATACCGGCATAGTTGATGATCCGGCCCCAGAACCAGTCCGGCTCCTCATTGGCGCGGCGGACGAGATCTTCGTAACTGTCAATGCCGCAGTCTTTCAGAAAAGCGGCCAGCGTGCTTGACCGCTGAATGTCAGAGTCTGGCTGAAACATTTGTCACCTTTCTTCAACGAAAAAGGGCCGCACATCAGGCGCGGCCAGTCGGGGAGGTAACCTTGGACACGGTGTGGCGGCAATGCCTTGTGACAGGCACTGCCGCCCGCGTTCAACCGTGCATCGACAAGCCGCCCGAAACCGAAATCACCTGGCCGGTGATGAAGCCGGCGTCGTCGGACGACAGGAAGCAGATGATGCCAGGATAATCCGTCGGCTGCGCCAGCCGCTTCATCGGAATCGCCCGCTTGAGACCCTCGGCGATCTTCGCACCGGCCTCGCCCTCGGCAACCTGAGCAAACAGTGGCGTATCGGTCGGGCCAGGGGCAACAGCGTTCAACTGAATGCCCTTGCGTGCCAGTTCCCGCGCCACGGTCTTGGTGAATGAGATGATGCCGCCCTTGCAAGCCGAATAAACGGCTTCGCCCGAAGATCCGACACGGCCGGCGTCGGACGCGATGTTGACCACGCGGCCCGCGCCGTTATTGACCATGCCGGGCAACACCGCGTGGTGCATGTTCAGCGGACCATAAAGGTTGATGTCGATGACCTTTTTCCACAGGTCCGCATCGCTGTCGAGGAACGGCTTGATCACATCCCAGCCGGCGTTGTTCACCAGCACGTTGATCGGGCCACCGGCCTCGAACGCGGCCACTGCCTTGTCCACCTGG
Source organism: Sulfitobacter sp. HI0027 (assembly GCF_001634775.1). Taxonomy (NCBI): domain Bacteria; kingdom Pseudomonadati; phylum Pseudomonadota; class Alphaproteobacteria; order Rhodobacterales; family Roseobacteraceae; genus Sulfitobacter; species Sulfitobacter sp. HI0027. Next base: position 14,723 of record NZ_LWER01000443.1, on the reverse strand, counting down.
GCGCGATCAGTGATGTCCACCTTAAAAGCCTGGGCTTTCCCGCCGGCGCTCTGGATCAGACGGGCCGTTTCCTGCGCGCCGCCTTCATTCATGTCGAAGATCGCAACCTCGGCGCCTTCTTCGCCGAACCGTTCGCACACCGCGCGCCCGATTCCGCTGCCGCCACCAGTCACGATGACACGTTTTCCATTCAACCCGCGCATATGGATGTACTCCTCTTCCGCTAAGACCTTGGCAAAGAACTTGATTCGAGGCGTTCTTTCTTGCATTCTAACGCTTGTTAGATTTATTGCAATGGACATCCTTGTGGGCGGCAAGTATCGAAACCGTATGATACAACGGCTTGATTTGCTCAATAAAACAGAAGATGAGCTGAGCAAGTCCGAAAGGACGCGCGGGGACGTCCTCGCTGCGGCTGCCCGACTTTTTCGGCACGATGGCTATTACGCGACGACGATGCGCGACATCGCCCGTGAAACCGGCATAGAAGCCGGAAGCATCTACTATCATTTCCAGTCCAAGGACCAGATTTTAAGCGAGGTTCTCGAACTTGGTGTGCGGCAGCTTTACGAGAAGGTCTGCGAAATCGTCCGCGCGGCAAAGAAACGTCCGGAGGATTTTCGCAAAACCTTTGCTTTGCTCATCGAAACGCACCTGACCTACCTGTTGACTGACAGCGACTTCACATCGGCCAATATCCGGAACTATCCGATGCTGTCGGATGAAGCGCGCGCCCCGCACCGAGAGTTGCGCGCCTCTTATGCAGCGGTCTGGAGCAGTTTTCTGCAAGACGCCAGGGCCTCTGGTCACCTGAGAAGCGACATTTCCGTTACGGCTATCCGTCAGTTCGTATTGAGCGCTATGAACTGGACAGTTGAATGGTATAATGTCGATCGGTATCCGGTGCATATCCTCGCGGAACGTATGAGCAAACTGATACTTGACGGGATGTCTCCGAGTTGCAGAGCTGACATCCACGGGCTGAAGACGGGTGACGCCGTTTCCGTCGAAGCCCCGGACACTATCGGCAAGGCCGCGAAAACCCGCGCAGAAATCCTGCGGGCCGCGGCGCGCGTTCTCAGGGACAATGGCTACAAGGCGACCACGTTAAGGCTGATCGCGGATGAAGCGGATATGAAGGCGGGCAGCGTCTATTACCATTTCAAATCCAAGGAAGCGATTGTGGACGAGGTTCTGAACGCCGGGTTGAGCGATTTGCTAACCGGGGTCGGCACCGCCATCGCGGTTTTTAATGAGCCCTACGACCATCATTCCAGGATAGCGACGGCGATTTGGACGCATCTGGATTTCCTCTTCAAGGCAAGCGAATTCACCTCGGCGAACATCAGAAGCTATGGGATGCTGCCCAACCACTTCCGGGAGAGGCACCGGGGCATTCGCCACGAATACGGGCGACTCTGGGACAGGATCCTCCGCGAAGCGCAGGAAGACGGTGCGATAAGGTCGGATATCAAGATTGTCCCACTGCGCCAGGTGATGTTGGGCGCCTTGAACTGGACGGTGGAATGGTTTGATCCCAACAAGGGGGGAAACCCGGGGTATCTTTCATTGTCTGAGTCCTCTGGCATGCTCATCAAACTGCTTCTTGAAGGAATCTGCGACAGGGAGAACGTCGCGCGCGCGGATCAAGCGCGAGCCTGATGAGCACGGCCATTGCGATCAAACCAGAAGGAAGTGGTACAGCCCTTCCGCAACCGCCTTTTCCCGGTCCATCTGCCATGTGATCACGCTGACGCTCGCCATCCGCTTGCCCTTGCGGGTCATTTTAGCGCGGGCATAAAGGGGGCCCTTCACACCAGGGCGGAGGTAATCGACGGTCAGATTGATCGGCTTGGCCGGGATGTCCGCGAAACCGGGATGAACTGCGATGGCGGCGGTCGCTTCCATGAAGCTCGCGATGATCCCGCCATGGTAGTACTCCATGACCGGGTTACCGATAAGGCGGTCATCAAAGGTCATTTCCGCCTCGGCATGGAGCCTGTCCAAGCTTCGGATCTCAAAATTGAGAAATCGGAAGAACGGCACCCGGGATACGTTGGCATTGGCTGATAGCACATCCATCACGAGGTTTTTCCTTTTGTCATCGCGTCAAGCAGGCTGGTGTTACCGCGCGTCAATGCAAACGAGGCGGTTCCACGGGCTATTTCAGCATCCTCGTGGCCCTCGAACCAGACGCCGCCGGAATTGAAGGCGATATGGCGGGTCTGGCGAAAACAATGCGCGCGAACGATGACATCCGCGCGCGAACGGGCAGGGCGCAGGTAATCGACCCTGAGGTCAAGCGTAGCCATGGTGCTGACACCCTCGATGGCTACAAAGTTCGCCAGCCCGAAGACACTGTCCAGAAGGGCCGTCAGGATACCACCATGAAGCAGGGTTTGATCCGCATCGACGCAAAAGTCCGGATTGAACGGCATCCGCACCAGAACGTCTTCGGTCGAGACCTCTTCAATCTCGAGCGCCATATGCGTTATCAGACCCTTGCCCCGCGCATTCCACATCTGCGCGATCTGCTCCATCTTCTTCTTGGTGATATCGGACATGTGATCTTCCTTTAGCGACCCGTGAAATTCGGTTTTCGTTTTTCGATAAAGGCAGCGACCGCCTCGTGGTGGTCTTTGGTCTGATGCATGAGTGCCTGATAGGCCGCCGCGGAATTCAGGAAATCTGGTAGATCCATTCGTTCGGCATTGCGCATCAGACGTTTTGCGATCCGCATCGCGCGCGGCGGCTTCGATGCGATAACGGCGGCGCGTTCGCGGGTGCGGTCCATCAACCGGTCATGCGGGACGACCTCCAGAACCATTCCCATTTCCAGTGCCTCGGCGGCATCGATCATGCGGCCCGAGAAGGTCAGATCGGCAGCTTTCTGGTGGCCCAGACGGCGCAGCATGAACCAGCTGCCCGCATCGCCCGGAATGATGCCGAGGTTCAGAAACACCTCGCCGAACTTCGCCTTGTCCGACGCGATGCGCATGTCACACATCATGGTCAGGTCGCACCCCGCGCCGACCGCGGGACCGTTGACCGCGGCGATGGTCGGAACATCCAGGTTGTATAGCGCCTGTGGCAAACGCTGCACCCCATCGACATAGCTCTGCGCCGCCGCAAGCGGCTCCTTGCGAAAGATGCTGTCGGGGTCGTTCATCTCCTTGATGTCGCCGCCGGAACAAAAGGCCGGGTCGGCGCCGGTCAGGATCATGACGCTGACTTGCGGATCTGCCTGCACCTTGGCGAATGTGTCCAGAAGGGCGGCGATCATTTCATTACCGGTGATCGGGTTGCGACGCTCGGGATCGTTCAGCGTGACCGTGGCAATCCGGTCGGAGATGTCCAGAAGGACGGGTTGCTTACTCATTCTTTCCATCTCCGCGTTCGCGTTTCTCGAACATTTCAGGATTGATCATGTCACGGGCATCGTGGCCCATATGCAGGGTTTCCCCACCGTCAACATAGATATCTTCGCCGGTGATGAAATTCCCCAGATCGGACGCAAGGAAGATGATCGTGCCAGCGATATCCTCGGCCATGCCCATTCGATTCAGGACCGAGCGGTTAAGCTCTTTCCATCGATCCGGTGAAATGGGGTAGCGGCCAAGCGCATCGGTCTTGATCGTGCCCGGCGCAACACAGTTCAGACGGATCCCGTATTCGCCCCATTCGGCGGCCAGCGTCTTCATCATGCCGGTCACGCCGGCGCGGGCGGCGACGGTGTGCGTAAAGCCGGTGAGCGCGGTGCGCGCTGAAATGGCGGTGACAAACACGACCGATCCGCCGTTGTCATACATGAAGTGATCGGCAGCGGCGCGGGTCATCTGCCATGACCCGATCAGGTTGTTGCGGATCACGGCCTCGAAGCCCTTGTTAGTGATATCGCGGGCGGCAGCGATGTACTGGCCGCCCGCATTGTTCACCAGAACATCGAGCTGACCGTAATGGTCCTTGATCCGTTCCATCGCGGTTTCGATGCTTTCCTCGTCACGGGTATCGCCGGGCACGACAAACGCCTCGCCCCCCGCTGCCCGGATCATCTCGGCGGTTTCCTCCAGCGGCTCTTCCCGGCGTGCAAACAGCGCAAGTCTGGCCCCGCAGGAGGCCATTTCAAGCGCTGTCGCCCGGCCCATACCTGATCCGGATCCCGTGACCAGGGCAACCTGTCCCGCCATGAGATCCGGCGCGTAGCGCCTTGATTTTTCTTCGCTCATGTTCCGCCCCCTTAGTTTTTCAGAAGTTCGCCAGAGATGATGAGCTTGCGCACCTCCTGGGTGCCCGCGCCGACCTCTAGCACGCGACCGGTACGGTAGAGCCGGTTCACTTCGGTATCGCGCATATAGCCCGAACCGCCGTGAATCTGGACGGCCTTGTCCAGCACGAAGGATGTCGCCTCGGCGGCCTTGTAGATTGCCGCAGCGGTGAGCTTGTGGATCTCGCCACGCCCGCCTTCGCCCTCTTCAAGGCCCTCACACATGGCCGCGGTACGCAAGGACAGGCTGCGCGCCGCCTCGATCTGGGTGTACATGTCGGCCAGCATCGCCTGCACCATCTGGAAACTGGCGATCGGCTTGCCGAATTGCTGTCGTGTCTTGGCGTAGTCGATGGAAATATCCAGCGCCCGCTGCGCAATGCCCATTGCGTTGAAGCAGACGATGGCACGTTCCAGATCCAGCCCGGACATCGTCACGGCAACGCCGCCATCCAGTTTGCCGACCATGTTCTTGGCCGGAACGCGGCAATCTTCGAACACCAGTTCCCCGGTGGGCGAGCCACGGAAGCCCATCTTGTTGAGCTTCTGGGCAACCTTGAAACCTGGCGTGTCGGTTTCAACGATGAAGGCGGAAATGCCCTTGGCCCCTTTTTCCGGCGATGTCTTGGCATAGACCAGGACCAGATCGGCAATCGGTCCGTTGGTGATGTAGATCTTGGAACCGTTCAGGATGTAGTCGTCTCCATCCTTTTTGGCCGTGGTCCGCATCGAACCGAGCGCGTCAGACCCCGCGCCGGGTTCGGTCAGACCCAGGGCGCCGATCAGCGTGCCGTCACAAAGGCCCGGCAGATACTTGCGGCGCAGGTCGTCACTGGCGTTGCGATAGATGTTGTTGACGCACAAGTTGTCGTGGGCCACATGGGTCAGCCCGATGGCGGCAGAGGACCGCGAAAGCTGTTCGGTGATGATACAGGCCGAGGTAAAATCCAGCCCCGCACCGCCGAATTCAGGCGGCACGTTCAGGCCCAGATAGCCCATCTCGCCAAGCTTGGGAAAGACCGAAGGCGGCAGGTCATCAGTGTCGTCCATTTCCGCATTCAGATGGTGAAACTCGGACATGAAGAACTTGCCGGCCTGATCGGCCAGAGCCTGCTGCTCCTCCGTCATGAAATGTGTTGGCAAAGCGGTGTCGTTGCGAAGTTGCTTGTTCATGGTTTCGTCCCCCCTCAGGCGCGCAGAAGTACTTCGGCAATGATGATCTTGCGGACTTCGCTTGTGCCCGCGCCGATTTCCAACAACTTGTTGGCGCGGAACAACCGGTTGATCTCGGTGTCCTGCATGTAGCCAGAGCCGCCGTGGATGTGGCAGGCTTCGGTGACGGCCTTGTTGAAGGCCTCGCCTGCGTAAAGGCAGGCGGCCGCGGTCAGCTTGTGGATCTCGCCGCGCCCCCCGGCACCCTTCGGCAGGCCGACACAGGCCGCGAGCGCACGATAACTGAAGGCGCGAGCGGTTTCGACCTCGGTGTAGATCTCGGCCAGTTTCGACTGCATCATCTGGAAACTGGCGATCGGCTTGCCGAACTGTTCGCGAATTTTGGCGTATTCCAGACCCAGTTCCAGCGCGCGTTCGGCCATGCCAACGCAGACTGAGGCAACCATAGCACGCTCCAGATCCAGCCCGCTCATTACCACCGAAACGCCGGTGTTTTCCTCACCCACCATGGCGGATGCCGGAACGCGGCAGTCCTCGAACACCAGCTCGCCCGTAGGTGAGCCGCGAAAACCCATCTTGTCCAGTTTCTGCGCCACCTTGAATCCGGGATTGTCGGTTTCGATGATGAAGGCGGAAATGCCCTTGGCGCCTTTGGATTTGTCGGTCTTGGCATAGAGCAGGATCACATCGGCAATGGGGCCGTTGGTGATGTAGATCTTCGAGCCGTTGATGACATAGTCGTCGCCGTCGCGCCGGGCGGTGGTGGCCATGGAGCCAAGCGCATCGGATCCCGCGCCGGGCTCGGTCAGCCCCAGCCCGCCGACCAGATCGCCCGAACACAACCCCGGCACATATTTCTTCACCTGCGCTTCGGAGCCGTTGCGCAGCAGGTTGTTCAGGCACAGGTTGTCATGTGCGCCATGCGACAGGCCGACGGCGGGGTTCCATTTCGAAATCACCTCCGACACCAACGCCTGGGTGAATTCATCTTGTCCCGATCCGCCCAGCTCCTCGGGAGCGGTGATTCCCAGCAGGCCCAGCTCACCCATTTGCTTGAACAGGTCTTCGGGCCACCATTCTTCCTCGTCCATGCGTGCCTGTAGCGGGTGAAGCACCTCGCGCGACACCCGATCCACATGATCGACGATCTGGCGCTGCTCATCGGTCAGCGAATAATTCGCCCTGATGGCTTCCAGGTCAGCCGCGATAGCCTCACTTTGAGTCGTCATATCATCCTCCCGAAAATGTCGTTTGTGGTGTTGACCAAAATCAAACACATGTTAGAAAAATGATCAAGCCAAGCTTTTTGCTACCTGACGTTAGAAGGCACGGCGCACAGACTATTTTGGGGGAGCTTCGGAAATGGGTGAGAGCGTTGTTCAATCGCAGACGCGTGGCGATGAAGTCCGTATTACGATTCGACGTCCTGATAATCGAAATGCCCTCAATCGTGAGGTAGCCAACGGACTTATCACTGCAATCCTTTCAGCAGAGGCCGACCGCGAATGCCGGGTGATCGTCTTGACCGGCGAGGGCGAGCGCGCCTTCTGCGCCGGTGGCGACATTAAGGCGGGTGCGGACGGCGGCCCGTTCGTTCAGGATCCGGCCGATCCGGATCACTTTGCCGGAAGGTTGTTTGAAGCGATACAGGCGTGCCGAAAGCCAACCATCGCACGCATCAACGGTGTCGCGATGGGGGCAGGGGCGGGCATCATCTGTGCCTGCGATCTGGCCGTGATGGCGGACCACGCCCGAATCGGCACGCCGGAAGTGAAGGTGGGCCTGTTTCCCATGACGATCGTCCCTCCGATGATGCGCGTACTGCCCCGGCGGAAGTTGATGGAGATGTTCATCACCGGCGTGCCCCTGACGGCCGAGGAGGCCCTGAAATTCGACCTGGTCAACTATGTCACCGATGCCGCCGGGCTGGACGAAAAGGTTGCGGAACTTGTCGCCCAGATCGCAGCGCAGTCGCCGAGCGCGATCCGGCTTGGAAAATACGCCTGTCATGCGATGGAGGACATGACGTATCCGCAACAAATGCGGTTTGCGGAAACGCTTTTACCCCGCGTTGCGCAGACAGAAGACGCGCGCGAGGGCTTTGATGCCTTCATCACCAAGCGCAAACCTGAATGGACGGGCCGCTGAACAAGCGGGGAGGAGAGCAAAATGTCGGATCGAAAACTGCGCATAGGATGCGCTTCCGGCTTCTGGGGCGATACGCCCGAAGCGGTCGGCCAGCTGGTGTCCAAAGGCGAGATCGACTATCTGGTGTTCGATTATCTGGCCGAAGTGACGATGTCGCTGATGGCGCGCGCGCGTGCCAAGACACCCGAGGCGGGCTATGCGCCGGATTTCGTCAAGGCGCTGGTTCCGTGGCTGCCTGAAATCAAACGTCAGGGCATCAAGGTCGTCGCCAACGCCGGGGGCGTCAATCCGCGCGGCTGCCGCAAGGCGCTGGCCAAGGCCGCCGCCGAGGCCGGGATAGAACTGTCCATCGGTGTCGTGCTGGGCGATGACCTGTTGCCGCAGGCCGACGAAATTCGCGCTGCCGGCCAGACGGAGATGTTCTCGGGCGTCGCGTTTCCGGGCGACATCTGGAGCATGAACGCCTATCTGGGTGCCCGCCCCATCGCGGCCGCGCTGGATGCCGGGGCCGATATCGTGATTACCGGGCGCTGCGCCGACAGCGCGGTCGCGCTTGGCCCCCTGATGCATGAATACAACTGGGGCGATGACGACTGGGACAAGCTCAGCCAAGGTTCGCTGGCCGGCCACCTGATCGAATGCGGCCCCCAGGGTACGGGCGGTAACTTTACCGACTGGCAGGACGTGCCGGGTTGGGACAATATGGGGATGCCCATCGTCGAAGTGTCGGAAGACGGCAGTTTCGTCATGACCAAGACGCCTGACACCGGCGGGCTGGTCGTGCCGGGATCGGTCGGAGAGCAGATGCTCTATGAAATCGGTGATCCGCGCGCTTACCTGTTGCCTGACGTGATCTGCGACTGGTCCGGGGTCACCCTAGAACAGGTCGGACCCGATCGGGTGCTGGTCAAGGGCGGCAAGGGTCTCGGGCGCACCGACAGCTACAAGGTGTCGGCGACCCATGCCGATGGCTGGCGCGCGGTCTCTACCCTGACACTGGCCGCGATTGATGCCCCCGCCAAGGCCGAACGCGTGGCCGAGGCGATCCTGACCCGCTGTCGCCAGATTTTCCGCGACCGCAACATGGGCGATTTCCGGCAGGTCAGCGTCGAGGTGCTGGGCGCAGAGGCCGCCTATGGCGCCAACGCCCGCGCCCTGACGCGCGAAGTGGTGCTCAAGATCGGCGCGGTCCATGACGATCGCGCCGCGCTGAACATCTTTGCCGGAGAAATCGCACCCATGGCGATTTCGACCGCGCAGGGTCTGACCGGGTTCTTCGCCGGACGGCCAAAGGTACAGCCGGTGGTCCGGCTGTTCTCCTTCCTGCAGGACAAGGCCGACACCCCCGTCGCGGTTGAGGTTGATGGCAAGGATGTGCCCGTCACAGTGGCCACCAAACCTGTGCAACTTGATCCGCCCGCTACACTACATGCAGAAAGCCGAGAGGCAGGTGCCGCCGCCGTCAAGGTGCGGCTGGTCGACCTGGCGTGGGGCCGTTCGGGCGACAAGGGCGATATCGCCAACATCGGCATTCTGGCACGCAAGCCGGAGTATCTGCCTTTTATCCGGTCGGCTCTTAGCGAAGAGGTGGTAAAAGACTATTTCTCCCATGTCTGCGAAGGCAAGGTCGAGCGGTTCGACCTGCCGGGAAGCCATTCGCTGAATTTCCTGCTGCATGAATCGCTGGGCGGGGGCGGCATTGCCTCGGTCCGCATCGATCCGCAAGGCAAGGGGTTTGCCCAGATGCTGCTGGATATCGGAATTCCCGTGCCGGCCGACCTGGCCGCGCGCGACGGGTTGGCCCCGAACAAGGGTGCCTGAAAGGAGGAAAGATGAGCTTTTCAAAACTGCTGGTCGTCAATCGTGGTGAAATCGCGGCGCGCGTGTTGCGCACCGCCAAGGCCCGCGGCCTTGCGACGGCTGTGTTGCGCCACGTCGCCGAACAAGAGGGGCCGGCCCATCTGATCGCGGATGAGATTGTGATGATCGACGGCCTGACGCCTGTAGCGGCCTATCTCGATATTCCGCAGATCGTTGCGGCCGCAAAAAAGATCGGCGCTGATGCGGTGCATCCCGGCTACGGTTTTCTGTCAGAGAATGCCGGTTTCGTCGCTGCGCTGGAAGAGGCCGGTGTGACATTTGTCGGCCCGACCTCCGAGACCATCGACCTGATGGGCGACAAGGTCCGCGCGCGCGCCTTTGTCGAGGAACGCGGCTTTCCCGTCGCACCCTCAGCCATCGAGGATGACGATCCGGAAACATTCGTGGAACGCGCCCGCGCCGTGGGCTATCCGCTGCTGATCAAGCCCTCGGCCGGAGGCGGCGGCAAGGGGATGCGCGTTGTGCGTGAGGACAGCGGCTTGGAAGCCGAGATCGAAACCGCGCGCCGCGAGGGCGAGCGATATTTCGGCGACGGTCGTCTTTTCGTCGAACGCTATATCGAACGTCCGCGCCATATCGAGGTGCAGGTGATGGGTGACGGGCAGGGCAACGTGGTCCATTTCTGGGAACGCGAATGCTCGATCCAGCGCCGCTTTCAGAAGATCATCGAGGAAACGCCCTCTCCGGCGTTGTCGCTCGAGCAACGTCAGGACATCTGCGAAACCGCAGCCGGAATTGCGCGCGCCGTCAACTATCGGGGTGCCGGCACGGTCGAGTTCATCTATGCGCAGGACGGGGCCTTCTACTTTCTCGAAATGAACACCCGCCTTCAGGTCGAACATCCGGTGACCGAGATGGTCACGGGTTTTGATCTGGTGGCCGAACAGCTGCGCATCGCTGCGGGCGAAGGGCTGAGCGCGGTGCAGGCGGATATTCCGCAGACCGGCCATTCGATCGAACTGCGCATCTGTGCCGAGGACGCGACGGCCGATTTCCGCCCCGCGATCGGGGATATCCTGCTGCTGGACGAACCCCAAGGCGAGGGTGTCCGCGTGGACAGCGGCATTCTGGACGGTGGCAAGGTGACCACCGATTTCGACCCGATGTTGTCCAAGCTGATCGTGCATGGCCGGGATCGCGCGCAGGCCATCGCCCGTGCCCGGAATGCGGTGCAAAACTATGTGATTCTCGGGGTGACGACCAACACCGGATACCTGGATGCGATCCTTTCACATCCAGATTTTGCCTCGGGTGACGTTTCAACCGGCTTCCTGGCTGAACAATCCGAAATGCTGACCGCACCGGGCGAAGATGTCTCTGACCTGCTGATGGCGGCGGCGGCCCTGTCAGACGATCGGCTGGTGAGCGACGTAATGCAAATACCGAAAATGCACCGCAAGATGGGCGGGTGGAGAAACTGATGCAACGGATTTTTCAGATCGACGGCGAAGAGACTGAATGCTGGCTGGGCCATGATGGCAGCCAGTTCGTGCTGAATACCCCCGATGGTACTGTTGCCTGCCAATTGGACCCGACTGGCCTGCCGGGCGGTTACACGTTGCGGGCCAAGGGTGTTGTGCGCGAATTGCGACTGGCCGTGGGGCCGGAGGCGACTTTTGTGCACATGGACGGGCGAACCTACGGAGTCGGGCGGGTTGACCCCGCCGAACGTCTGGCGGGGCGTGACGGGGGCGCAAGCGACGATCGACTGGTGGCACCAATGCCTGGGGTCGTGGTTTCGGTCGCGGTCAAACCCGGCGACACAGTTGAAGAAGGCCAGCCGCTTTTGGTTATCGAAAGCATGAAGCTGGAAACCACACTGACGGCGCCACGCGACGGGGTCGTTGCCGAAATGCCATTCGCCGAAGGCGACAGTTTTGGGCTGAAAGATATCCTGGCCCAATTGGCCCCGGAGGAGGAGTGAGAATGCGCAGGATTGAAAGTCTGGTCGATACCAACGCCGCCGACTACAAGGCAAATTATGCCGCCATGTCCGTGCGGCTGAAGGAATTTCACGCCCGCCAGCACGCGGCGCGTTTCGAACGCCCGCAACGGGACATTGACCGCCTTGCGCGGCAAAACAAGCTGGGGGTGCGCGAGCGGCTGAAGCTATTGCTGGATCCCGGCACACCGTTTCTGGAGTTTTCAACCCTGGCCGCCTGCCGCGAATACGATGGTGCGGTGCCCGGCGCCGCCGTGGTAACGGGTATCGGCATCGTGCAGGGCCGCGAGGTCGCTATTCATGCCAATGACGCCAGCGTCAAGGGCGGTGCTTGGTATCCGCATACGGTTAAAAAGATCGTGCGACTTCTGGATGTGGCATTGGAAAACCGTTTGCCGGTCATCCATATCTGCGACAGCGCCGGCGGTTTCCTGCCGCTGCAACATGGCGTCTTTCCCGACCGCTATCTGGGCGGGCGGGTGTTTCGCAACCAGGTCAAGCTGAGTCAGGCCAATATCCCGCAGATTGCTGTGGTCGGCGGGCATTGCACCGCAGGCGGTGCCTATGTACCTACGCTGAGCGATTACAACATCATCATCGAAGGCACTGGGGCGATTTTCCTTGGCGGTCCCCCGCTGGTCAAGGCGGCCACCGGCGAAGAGGTCGGCGTGCAGGAGCTTGGCGGCGCGGTGATGCACACCTCTGTCTCGGGGACGGGAGATTATCGTGCCGCGACCGAACAGCACGCCTTTTCACTGGCGCGCGAGATTGTCAGCCAATGGAAACGCACACCGAAAACGATCATCGAAACTGCTTCCTATGAAGAGCCTTACTACGACCCGACCGAGCTTTACGGGATCATTCCCAGGGACCGGAAAACCCAATTCGACATGCGCGAGGTTCTGGCCCGGATCGTGGACGGTTCGCGCTTTCACGAATACCAGCCCGATTACGGCACCACGATGGTCTGTGGTTTTGCCCATATCTGGGGTTTCAAGGTGGGGATCCTCGCCAATAACGGGGTGCTGTTCAACGACAGCTCGCTGAAGGCCGCGCATTTCATGCAGCTATGCAACCAGAACCGTACGCCACTGGTCTTTTTTCAGAACATCACTGGCTATATGGTGGGCCGCGAATACGAAGAACGCGGCATCGCCAAGGACGGCGCCAAGATGCTGATGGCGCAGGGCGGCTCGGTCGTGCCGAAGTTTACCGTGATCGCCAATGCGTCCTATGGGGCAGGCAATTACGGCATGTGCGGACGGGCCTGGGATGCACGCACGCTGTTCATGTGGCCGCAGGCCGAAATCGGCGTGATGGGTGCGGATCAGGCTGCCAATACCATGGCCGACGTCAAGATCCGGCAGCTTCAGCGCGAAGGCAAAGAACTGAGCGAGGAAGAAATCGCCGCGATCCGTGATCCCGTGCTGGAGAAATTCCGCCGAGATGTCGAAGCCTATACCTCGACCTCGGAATTGTGGGACGATGGCATCCTTGACCCGGCGGACACACGCAATGCGCTTGGCATGTCGATTTCCGCCTCGCTGAACGCGCCGATCGATGATCCGCACTACGGGATCTTCCGGCTGTGACGGCTTGAGGGGTAGGGCGGCACGCCGGCTTTCCGCTGGGGCCGGCCCGTGCCAAGGCGATACCACTTGGCGCATTCGGCACCTGCAGAGACCCGCCCCTGTCCGGCTTCCGGGCAGGTCAGGACGGCTTCTGCCGCGCTTCCTGAATGGAGACGACGTCGGAGGCAGCCATCTCCGGTCGGTTGGCCTCGACCGCCTTCAGCGGCTCGACGGGCTTCAATCCGGCCAGACAGTCGCGCGCGAGTTGCTGATACTCGGCAGTTCCGCGTGTTTTCCAAGCGACTTCCTTCTCGGTGACGTCGCGGATCACCTTCGCAGGCGACCCGACAACCATCGAGCGTGGCGGAATCACCGTTTCACCACGCACGAAGGCTTGCGCGCCGACAATCGATTCCGCGCCAAGCTCGACGCCGTCCATGATGACCGCGTTCATGCCGATCAAAGCGTTTCGTCCAACGATGCAACCATGCAGAATCGCGCCGTGGCCGACATGCCCGTCCGGTTCCACCACCGCGTCGCGGCCGGGGAAGGAATGCATGATGCAATTATCCTGAACATTGGCACCGTCTCCAATCACGATCCTGCCGAAATCGCCCCGCAGGCTTGCTCCGGGTCCGATATAGCATCCATGACCCAGGATGACATTTCCGATCAGAACCGCCTGAGGATGGACATATGTATCCTCAGGCACAACGGGCACGAACCCTTTGAATTCATAACAATACGCCATTCTCTCTCCCTTTAGTGGGTTGGGTGCCACTGGTTACCGGAACCAGACGTCAAACGCTCATCAACCGTCATGCCGGGACCCAAAAGCCTGAAAGGTGCTGGCTTCCGGAACGCGCGGTCAAGAAAATCAGTCATGTGTTAGCAAATGACGCAAGCGCCCTACATCACGTTTTAACTATGTTGACAGTTATCAAGGCTAAGCGCTAAAATCAAACATTTGTTAGAAAATGATATGGCTTACCGTTCACAATAGCCAGACCAAGCATGGGAGAGAGAAAGAAATGACAGGCAAAGCCTATGTCACCGGCGTCGGGATGGTCCCGTTCCAGAAGCCGGGAAAATCCGAAAGCTATGATGTGATGGCGAGCGCAGCCACCCGTTCTGCCCTGGCCGACGCGGGTCTGGATTATGACAAGGTTCAGCAGGCCTATGTTGGCTATGTCTATGGCGATAGCACCTGTGGCCAGCGGGCTTTGTATCAGGTCGGCATGACCGGCATCCCGGTTCTGAATGTGAACAACAACTGCTCGACCGGGTCGTCTGCCCTGTTCCTAGCCCGCCAGGCAGTTGAAAGCGGCGCGGTGGAATGTGCTCTGGCACTAGGATTCGAGCAGATGCAGCCCGGCGCAATCGGCGCGATGTTCCACGATCGGGTCAGCCCGTTTGCGGCTTTCGACGAAGAAACCGACGATCTGGTTGGCAACCCCGATATTCCGCTGGCGCTGCGCTATTTCGGGGGCGCGGGCAAAGCGCATATGGACGAGTTCGGCACGCCTCTTGAGACCTTCGCCAAAATCCGAGCCAAGGCCAGCCGCCATGCGGCCAAGAACCCGGTGGCCCTATTCCGCCAGGAAGTGACGGCGGAAGACGTCATGGCTGCGCAGGTGGTCTGGCCCGGCGTCATGACCAAGCTTATGGCCTGTCCGCCAACCTGTGGCGCAGCCGCCGCGATCCGAACCGAACTGTCCAGTCCGTGCTTGTCGGCGAATTCCTT